>JAPOKD010000845.1 GCA_029977825.1 Planctomycetota bacterium
CGATAGGTATCCATCGCTGCTTCGTGGTCGTAAGTCTTGGCCATGGTGTCCCACTTTTCGAGTAGCTCGTCGTACTTTCCGGCTTTCTCGAGAACATCACGGTTGACCCAAGCTTCCGCAGCTGAGCCGCCCCACGCATTGTCGATGAGTCCGATCGGGATATTGAGCGTCTGGTGGAGTTGCCGCCCGAAGAAATACCCGACGGCAGAAAAATTCTTTGCTGTCGTTGGAGTGCAGGCTTCCCACTGTCCCTCGAAACTGTCCTGAGGTTCCTGAACACCCACCTGAGGCACCGAGATCAGGCGAATGTTGGGGTAGTTGGCTGTCAGCGTCTCGAGGTCGGGATCATTGGCGCTTCCCACGGGCCATTGCATGTTTGATTGCCCTGAGCAGATCCAGACTTCCCCCACGAGAACATCTTTGAAGGTTTTGGTTTCGTCAGCCTTGATGGTCAATTCGTGAGGGCCACCTGCTGGCAGCGGGTCAAGTTTGACATCAAAACGACCGGTGCTGTCTGACTTTGTCTCCGCCTCATGTCCAGCCATGTCCACGTGGACATCGGTGTTGGGCTTGGTCCAGCCCCAGACATGCACCGGCATGTCACGTTGAACCACCATTGAATCCCCGAAAATGGGTGACGTGGTCACGTCAGCGACGCAGAGTTGCGCCATCAATGTTACTGCGGCAAAGAAAGTCAGAAGGCGGGTCATGTAGAGGTCCTGTGAGGGTTAGGTTTGAGGGGACGAGTGACGTTGGTTAGATGATACTCAGGATGTGGTCTTCATGTCGCCTCGGAGAGAATTTGTAAGCCCGATTCGGGTAGATTATCGCCATTGAGATTGTTTGTGCGAACAATCGTGGCCATGGTTCGGATCACTCCAGTTGAACCCTGACTGCATCAAGCAGCGAAAGCAGATCAGAACGTTTCGGTCAAAAATCGCTGCGGGGGATGAACTTGGGGCGTGCAGGCGGGGGCTTGTCTGCAGAGACGCGTTGACTGCGAGCACAGCAGCTTTGTGTGACCCGGAAAGTAGGGTCCGAAGCATGATGGAAGACGTTAAACTGAGCTACTGACGCACTACCTCATCCCCCGTTTTACCGGATTCGCTCATGCGACGAAGTCATTTTGCAACCGTGTTGGTACTTGCCGGGATTCTTGGCATCCTGGATGGTCTTTGCGCTGGTCGCGCAGTTGGTGCAGACAGACCCAACATCTTGATCGCGATTGCTGATGATCAATCGTATCCGCATACGTCAGCGTACGGTGATCCTGTGATCAAGACGCCGGCGTTTGATCGGGTTGCAAGAGCCGGGGTGCTGTTTCGCAATGCATTCACACCAGCCCCCGGTTGCAGCCCCATGCGAGCGGCGTTCCTGACAGGCCGGGAAATATGGCAAAATCGCGAAGCTGGAACGCACGCAAGTACATTTCCACGCGATCTGCCAGTGTTCACTGAGCAACTGGAATTAGCTGGCTATCACGTTGGTATGACGGGTAAAGGTTGGGGCCCCGGAAGGGCATCTGATTGGCCGCATAACCCGGCGGGAAAGGCATACACTGCAAGGAAGGTGAAACCTGCTGAAAGAATCAAGGGCATTTCCAGTAATGATTACTCAGGCAATTTTGAGGACTTTCTGAAGGCTCGTTCAGATGATCAACCGTTCTGTTTCTGGTTTGGTGCCTCGGAACCCCATCGCACCTATGAGCGGGGAGTAGGAGCCAGACATGGTTTAGACCCTGCCAAAATCCGTATGCCGGGATTTTTGCCCGGTAGCGAGGAAGTAAGGTCTGATGTAGCTGATTACCTGTTTGAAATTCAGTGGTTTGACCAGCACCTTGGTCGAATGCTGGATCACTTGGTCGAAGCGGGGGAACTTGAGAACACTCTTGTGATTGTCACAAGCGACAATGGCATGCCGTTCCCCCGAGCGAAAGCAAATCTGTATGAATACGGTATTCACATGCCGTTGGCAGTCGCTTGGCCAGCAAGAGTGCCAGCGGGACAGGACACTGATGAGTTGGTCAGTCTGATTGATGTGACACGCACCATTTTTGATGCTGCAGATGTGAATCCACTGCATGTCGAGCAGTTGTCTGGCTACAGTCTGCTACCCAGTATTGGACACAATGCCAAGGCAGTTCAGTGGCCTCGCGAGTTTGTATTCAGCGGGCGCGAGAGACATTCATCATCACGATTTAATTCGCTCAGTTATCCTTGCAGGTGCGTTCGAACCAAAACGCACCTGTACATCAGGAACTTCACTCCTGAACGATGGCCGGCGGGAACGCCTCGGAAATATGTTGGGGCGAAGTACGATCAGGACGGCGATTTGGTGGCATCCAAGTTGTCTCCTGAGCACGCCGGTTATCACGACATCGATGATGGCCCAACGTTGCAATGGATGATTGCCAATCGAGACGTTCCTGACGTTGGTGAATTGCTGCAAGCTGCCGTTGCTAAACGCCCAGCCGAAGAATTGTTTGATATCCGGGACGACCCCGACTGTTTGAAAAACCTGGCAGGCGACCCTAAAGTGAGCTCAGTTCAGGCAGAGTTGTCGAACACGCTGACGCAGTACCTCACAAGAACAGGTGATTTGCGACAGACAGATCCGGCAGCTGGGCAAGTGTGGGAAACGTACGAAAGGGTCAGTTCGCTCAGATGGTTCCCAGTGCCGGATTGGTACAAACAGGATCCGGCAAAATCGCCAGAGCAACCATGGTTGGAAAAACGCCGCCCCAGGAAGTGATCGAAGCGATGACGTAAACAGTCGCCCTGATTTACTCAATCGCATTTTTCAACGCATTGATTTGCAGGCAGGCTTGGCTAGTGGTTGGGGCTCTCCTGGTATGACACAAAGGCCTGATGTGGCGGCTGCCCGTGGAACAGGGTATCGGATAAAAACACGTTCAACGGTTTGTTGAGGCAGGGTATGAGGGGGATCGATGGTTGGAAAACTGCCATGCCATGGTCAAGTAAAGCACAAGTTGAGCAGAACGTCTGGTTTTGATCGCCATCGAACCACTTGGTTAGCGTAGCCTCGGAGTAGCGGACCTTTTCGA
>JAPOKD010000751.1 GCA_029977825.1 Planctomycetota bacterium
GGTCAAGGATGGGCTGCATTCCCGACGAATTGTCAATCAGGCCATGACACGATTAGCTGACATCTATTCCCAACGCAATGTTCCGGACAATTTCGTGTTTCAGTGGCAACCTGAAGGGCATCGTTTTTATCCGGCTGTATTTTGGCCGGTGATGACAACTGCCTTGCAACCTGATCGCTGAGCCACAGCAACTTGCCTTGAAGAGGCGACGCTTGGATCGAACGCGAGATCTGATTGTTGATCGTCTGGAAAATCTTGAGATCGCTAGTCCCATCAACGGGGTTGTTATCAGTGGTGAGCTCAAAAAATACACCGGTGCACCCGTGGAGCGTGGACCGGGTTTGCTTGAGGTGACGCCATTGGACATGGTACGCCTTGAATTGGAAAATGCGGAAAGCCTTCGTCGACAGATCAAGGAGCTTGATGAGTAGATTCAAGGATTGAATCTTGTCGCAGAACGGGCTGGGTATGTTCTCAATCCTGATTTAGCAGAACTTGAGGGGGGATTTGTCGATCGTGGGGACGAGTTGTGCCAGGTCATCAACCCAAGTCAAAAAGAACTGCTTGCCTCGGTCGGAGAATCGGGGCTGATTGCTTATCGCAAAGCGGCGAAATCAGGAACTCCAGTTGCAGTAAGACTGAAGGGGGGAACCAGCTTTTCTGTTACCCCCACGGCGCTTCAGCCGCGTGCCAGACTGAGGTTACCCCACCCCACGCTGGCTGCTACTGCAAGAGGACCGCTACCTGTTGAGATCGTGTCTGATGATCGGGCTGATGTTCAGGCTTTACAGCCTCAGCTACAGGGGGATTCAGATGGATCAGTGTAGCAGTAGTCTGTCACGAGATTGCCAAATTGGAATGATGACGATTTCGGATAATCGCTCACTGTTCGAACGTCTGTTGACGCACTTGAATTGTTGAATTTGTGACAGTGTTGGAAAGGCCGCGAATGCAGTCATTTTTTCCTGTCGCATCCGATGGTGTTCCGTACAGCAGGCCGTTCACCACGGGAATCACGGCGAATCGAAGTGATTCAGTGCCAGGCCATGGCAACGATCGGTCGCGCACTATTTTGAATCGGGATCTTTCACTACGCCGGCGCGCGATCGTTCCCCTTGCCAGCTGTTCGCTTTGACGGTGTGCGGCTTTGCCGTTGTCGAAGAAATGACTGCGAGCTTGGCCATGCAGATTCCCCTGCGTTTGCTTGTTACCTAACCGGTAAACTCGACCTGACTGTCCGGATTTTCTCAATCGGCTGCACCGGCATGATCGCGATGCCGGCCCCACCCGTTGCGACAGATTCTCTCATACATGGCTGCCAGTTGTGGCGATTGTTCCATCTGTACGGGTCAGCACTATCGCAATGGTTCTTTTGAAAAGAACGGCTCTCCCGTAATGGGTCCCGAATTTCCGGCCTACCGCACCAACTTGTGGCAAAGGTGGCAAATCGGACCTGAGGAAAGTCACGATGCAGTCTGAATCAACCACAGGAAAATGAGATGCCTGGAAAGCGGTCTCGACCAGAAAAGAAACAGTCATCACACACAAGTTCGGGGATTGGCAGCTGGATTCATGCCAAGGGAATGGCTTACTGCCTTGCCGGTGCAGCGACTGCGTTTTCGGGGTGCGCGTACACCGGTGGCGTAAAAGAATACATTCACAACGGCTTCAAGGTGGGACCGAATTATGGCAAGCCAGCGGCTCCTGTGGCTGGCAGTTGGATTGATGGCTATGACGAGCAACTGAAGGACGAGTTGCCAAATTACGCCGACTGGTGGACCACTTTCAACGATCCAATCCTGAACGGATTGATGGAAGAAGTCTCGCAGCAGAACCTGACGCTGAAATCAGCGGGCCTCCGGGTCATGCAGGCGAGATACGTGCGAGACATCACAGTGGGGAGCATCTTTCCCCAGCAGCAAGAGGCTTTTGGATCTTATCAACGAACTCAGTACAGTGACACGATCGCATCAGGCTTGCTGCCACGAAACACGGATCTGTTCAAAGTCGGTTTCGACGCATTCTGGGAATTGGATGCTTGGGGTAAATTTCGCAGGGCTATTGAATCCGCCGACGCAAGCCTTGATGCATCGGTTGAGGATTACGATGCGATGATGGTGTCCTTGCTTGGAGAAACAGCCACTGCATATATCGATTTGAGGACGGCTCAGGAACGCCTTCGATATGCGAATGCGAATGTAAAGATTCAGCAAGGATCGCTAAAGATCGCACAAGCGCGATACAATGCGGGAGCTGTGAGCAAGCTGGATGCAACACAAGCTGAGACCGTGCTTGCCAACACTCAACAGTCGATTCCTCTGTTTGAGAATCAGGTGCGAGCTGCCAACAACAGTCTCTGTGTATTGTTGGGAATTCCCCCACGTGATCTCAGCGAGGAACTGGGGGATGCACCCATCCCAGATCTGCCTGCAGACCTGGTGGTCGGGATTCCCGCGAATCTACTACGGCGTCGACCTGATGTACGAGCAGCGGAGCGGCGTGTCGCCGCGCAAAGCGCCGCAATTGGTATCGCAGCTGCAGATCTGTTGCCGCACCTTTCAGTTACGGGGTCGGTGTCGCTCAACGCCAACGAGTTTTCTGAGTTGTTCAAGTCCAGCAGCACGGCTGGCATGATCGCCCCCGGGTTCAATTGGGATATTTTGAACTACGGTCGTTTGGCGAATAACGTCAATTTGCAGCGGGCGGCATTCCAGGACCTGGCAGTTCAGTACCAGGAGAAGGTTTTGAAGGCTAACGCCGAAGCAGAGACGGCAATCAACACTTTTCTGAAATCAAAAGAACGATTGATCTACGTCAATAAAGCGGTCGCTGCCTCAAAGCAATCTGTCGATTTAGCCGAAATTGAATATCGCACCGGGGCGGTTGACTACAACCGCGTATTCAATCTGCAAACCTCGCTTGTGGCCGATCAGGACAATCTCGCCTCAGTCCGAGGTGATGTTGCGAGAAGCGTGATCGCGACCTACAAGGCTCTGGGCGGCGGTTGGGAGATCCGGTACGGAATTCGTCGAGGTGCCAGCACGATGGTCGAACAGGTACCAGCTCCACCTGCTGAACAGGCTGTGCCTGCTGTGTCCAGCGAGCCTGCTGTGTCCAGCGAGCCTGCTGGCGCGGGCGTTGAGTCGCTGCAACAGGGTGAGCCGCAAGTCGCCGCTGAGCCTGCCGCTGGGCCTGCCGCTGGGCCTGCCGTTGAGGCTCCCCAACCTCCCAAAGCTGTCGACCAAGCAGACAATGCTCCGGAAGCTCAGCAACCGGAACCGCCCGCAAGCAAGGATACAGGGCCACAGACAACTAATGGTAATGCTTCCGGAGTCAGCGCCCCACGAGTGTTCTTGCCAGAAGTGCTGGTCGAAGAGTTTTAGGGAAGAGTTCGAATCTTCCAATTCAGAATTGAACCGTGCAACGGGTTTGTCCAGTGCAGGGCATTTTACGCAAGCTAGGATCATGCCGAGATGAAATTCA
>JAPOKD010000478.1 GCA_029977825.1 Planctomycetota bacterium
GAGCGATAGCGTTTTGATAGCCATCGCAGAGACCGAACCTGGTATGCAACTCGTGTACGACTCACTGCAGACGACCACCATACAGAAGACATCCTTGGACATCTTTGTTTGCCTGGGCGGGCAATTGCAGGCCTGGTTGCTGGCATGGTCGCCTGATCGTTCAGGTTTTTTTGGGGGGTGTACGGATCTCGGTCAACCCTCATGAGGGGTGGGGCTGCTGCAAAGACGAGGATCTTTGGCCCATAAAATGGGACAGGATCATGGACTATTGTGCTCAATCGTTGGCTGAATCCAGCTTTCTGCCTCAAAGGCCTTGAACAAAATGGGGTATCTGCCGTACGATGCGGGGCTCATTGGCTCTGTACTAAAGCCAGCGCCAACTACCTCAAACCATCTGAAAGACGCCATGAAAGACGGCATTCATCCAAATTACCAAGAGACGACTGTTACCTGCGGTTGCGGCAATAGTTTCCAGACTCGCAGTGTGCGGCCCGAATTGAAGATCGACATTTGTAATGAATGTCACCCGTTTTATACCGGAAAGCTGAAGTACGTTGACACTGCCGGACGTATTGATAAGTTCCAGAAGAAGTTTGCAGCGGGGACGTACGGCAGCCTTGCAGCGAAGGGCAAGAAGTAACTTACTGTTCTTGGCACGAAATACGATCACAGCCGCGCGGGTATCGCAACAGCGACCGTCGCGGCTGTTTTTTTAGAAGTATCCGAAGTGAGTGATCAAAATCCATCATCAATCTCCCGAGTTCGTGGGTTGGTGCCGGAGGACCTGAAATGGAGACTACGGTGATCACGATCGCTCTTTATCGCATGAAAAAAACACCATGAGTGGATCCATACGCGACACGTTGGAAGACAAGCTGTCTCGCTTCGAGCAGTTGGAGCGTGATATGTCCGACCCTGAAGTTTTGGGCGATGGCGCTCGGATGAGTGCTACTGCACGTGAGCATGGTGGATTGGCCAAGCTTGCGAACAAGTATCGCGAATTCAAGCGGCTGACCGATGAGATTCATGACTGCAAGGAAATGGCGGAAGCAGCAGAGGATGCTGAAGAGCGTGAAATGGCTGAAGTCGAAATGGAAGCCTTGCGCGGTCAGAGGGAAGAGATCTGGGAAGATTTGCTTTCACTCACGGTGGGTGGTGATGACAGCCATCGAACGCGATGTGTCATGGAAGTCCGTGCTGGAACGGGGGGAGATGAAGCAGCTTTATTCGCTCGAGATCTGTACGAAATGTATCGTCGCTATGCCGAGCACCGAGGGTGGAAGACGGAAGTCATGGATGCGAGTGCAACAGAGATGGGTGGCTTTAAGGAAGTCACTCTGACTCTCGAGGGTGAGGGGGTCTATCGCGATTTGCAGTACGAGTCTGGTGGGCATCGTGTGCAACGAGTGCCGGAAACAGAGACACAGGGCAGGGTGCACACCTCCGCAGCTACGGTTGCAGTGATGCCGGAACCGGAGGATGTTGAAGTCGAATTGAAGTCGGATGACTACCGAGTTGATAAATTTGGTGCTTCCGGTCCCGGTGGGCAGCATGTAAATAAAACAGAGTCTGCGATCCGCTTGACTCACCACGAGACGGGGATTGTGGTGCAGTGTCAGGATGAGAAGAGTCAGCACAAGAACTTGGCTAAAGCCTTGCGTGTCCTGAAAGCAAGGATTTATGAAAAGAAGCGTGAAGAAGAGGCTGCCAAGCAGGCTGAGCAAAGAAAAGGTTTGATTGGATCGGGAGATCGTAGTCAGCGAATTCGAACGTATAATTTTCCGCAGAACCGTTTGACCGACCATCGGATCAATCTGACTCTGTATAAGTTGGATCAGGTGATTGCCGGTGATCTTTCACCGGTTA
Source organism: Planctomycetota bacterium (assembly GCA_029977825.1). Classification (GTDB taxonomy): domain Bacteria; phylum Planctomycetota; class Planctomycetia; order Pirellulales; family Pirellulaceae; genus Rubripirellula. Next base: position 1,867 of record JAPOKD010000478.1, read on the forward strand.
CCGACGCTCTGATTGAGTATGACCGTGATCAACTTCGCGGTGACATGATTGACTGAAAAAGCTGACTACCTAAAACGGAGTTGCTCTTCAAATGTCAAAGGCGACCCCCGCTGCACGTTTGAATGAGGAAAAGAAAATGTCCGACAGTCAAGACCAGCCATGGACCGTGCTGCGTTTGCTGGATTGGACGACGGACTTTTTCAAACGTAAGGGAAGTGAATCGCCGCGTCTTGATGCCGAGGTGTTACTTGCTCATGCACGTGAGTGCGAAAGAATTGAGCTTTACACTGCTTTTGCCGAGGAACCAGATGAAGAGCAGCGTGTTGCTTTCCGGGAAATGGTGCGCCGGAGGGGAGAGGGCATGCCGGTAGCGCAATTAGTGGGCTACAGGGAATTCTATTCCTCCCGATTTCGAGTCAATGACGCCACTCTGATACCGCGACCAGAAACAGAGCATCTCGTTGTGGAAACGCTCGACTGTGCGAAGCAGTTCTCCTCAGATCGCCCCCTCCAGGTGATTGATGTGGGAACTGGCTCCGGCGTCGTTGCGATCAGTGTCGCCCAAAGTTGTGACAACGCAGTCGTTACAGCAGTGGATATCAGTGAGGCCGCGCTGAAAATTGCAGTTTGGAATGCCCAAAAACTCGAGGTGGCTGACCGCATTGAATTTATGCAGAGCGATCTGTTGTCGGCAGTAGAGCAACCGGAACGCTTTGACATGATTTGTAGTAACCCACCCTATGTCAGTGATGCCGAATACGAACTGTTGTCTCCCACGGTCAAAGACTTTGAACCTCGCGGGGCCTTGGTCTCAGGTCCTGACGGAACAGAGGTGATTGCAAGGCTCCTTGAGCAAGCTCCGGATCGAATGAACATCGGAGGGCGTTTGATAATCGAACTAAGCCCGATGATCGCAGATGCCTGCCAGGAATTGGCTCTCGCAAATTCAGCTTTCGGTGACCTGCGTTTTATCAAGGACTTGGACGGCCACCGTCGCATACTTTCGCTGCAACGCATGTGATCGGAATCGCAAAATGGTTCCAATTCCAATGGAATCGAGCTGTTGCCTGTCAGCGATTTCGATTGGCAGGCCAGTAACGGTTATGCCCAACTCAATCCTGCGACCGATGTGATTACCCAAGAGCCAGGCTAGCTATTCGCCAGCGCCTTGTCGCTAATGTCTTTCCGGCACCAGGCCCCACGCCAACGAATCTCCTTGACACCAGAATAGGCTTTAAGCTTTGCCTGGCTGATGGTGTCTCCCACGGCAGTAACTCCCAGGACACGACCACCGTTGGTCACAACTTGACCTTCGCTGATTTCGGTTCCGGCATGGAATACTTTGACATCTTCCAATGCATCTGCATTTGCTAGTCCACTGATTTCACGGCCTTTGTCATAGGCCCCTGGGTAGCCCTCGCTGGCCATCACAACGCAAGTGCTGGGCCGCTCGTCCCATTCCAGTGGGCCAATTTCCCCCAAACGACCGTCAGCGGCGGCTTCCAATACCTCGAACAAATCCGACTTGAGCCGCATTAAAAGGGGCTGGCATTCAGGGTCACCAAATCGGACATTGAATTCAAGAACCTTGGGACCAGCCGGGGTTAGCATCAAACCGGCGTAAAGAATCCCCTTGAACGGTCGGCGAGCACGTTTCATTGCATGAACCACCGGTACCAGGACATCTGATTCAATCTTTGTCATCAGGTCCTCGTCGACCACAGGCGTGGGACAGTAGGCACCCATGCCACCCGTGTTGGGACCAGTATCACCGTCGTGGGCTGGCTTGTGGTCTTGAGCTGCTGGAAGAGTCAGAATGGTTTCACCATCGGTGATGGCAAGAACGCTTGCTTCGGGACCGACCAGTTTTTCCTCAATGATCAGTTCGTTGCCAGCTTCGCCAAATTCGCGGCGCGATGCGATCCGGTCGATCGCGTCTAATGCTTCGATACGAGTATCGCATACGATCACGCCTTTTCCTGCTGCCAAGCCGTCGGCTTTGACCACGACGTGAACCGGTTCGTTGGGCTCGGCATAGCGATCCTTGATGTATCGCTCCGCATCTTCGCCGCTTCTAAATGTCTGGTAGCTTGCCGTTGGAATGTTTGCGGTATGCAGCAGGTTCTTACAGAAAACTTTGCTGCCCTCCAGTTCTGCCGCCGCTTGTGATGGACCAAAAACTTTTAGTCCCTCAGCGTCCATTGCATCGGCGAGTCCTGCTACGAGCGGTGCTTCTGGCCCAATCACAGTGAGGTCAATCGACTGATCCTTGGCGAATTGGATCAGCCCTGGGATGTCGGTCGCGGCCAAATCGACGTTTTCTGCGTCCTGAGCGGTCCCTGCGTTGCCGGGCGCTACAAAAACCTTCTTGACTTTTGGGCTTTGGCCAAGTTTCCACGCCAAAGCGTGCTCGCGTCCACCGTTTCCAACCACCAAAACCTTCATCACAGCTACCTAAATCTAGCGGGCAAATTTGCATGCAAATCGAATACAGGTGCCAATTTAAAGCCTCACGCCACGATTCGACAGCCGACACCCGGCCAGCGGCGGGAGCGGTTTTTAAGTTTCTCTTAAGAACTGATAGCGGTAGACAATCTCCCGCTAGGAACTACAATTTTGCACGTCCCGCCGAGGAATGTTGTTCTGCTGTCCATCCCACCACCCCACCATTTGGGCAGCGCTTTCTTCGCGAAAGACTAATTGAAATGGGTGGCGATCGAGGGTTTTCGATGCCTTTTCGGTCGCCACTCTTCCTCTTTAGCAAGAAAAAAGGCCGTCTGGTTTCATTTTCGCCACTTCCGTTTTGTGACGTGTGCAGTGGAATTCGTCGGTTACACTGGACGTAGGGGTTGAGAACCGACCCATCCAAATCTAATGCCCATCTGATCCCTCCAGAGGAGAGACACCGTTGAAGACTTTGATGCTACCCGCTGTCGCGTTGCTGCTGATTCATTCGATGCCAGCCATGGCAGAGACAGGCGATCTGAAGATTCATTTTGAGTACGGCGGCGATGCACCAGCTCCCAGCGCTATCGACGTCAACAAAGATGTTCAGTTCTGCGGTAAATCCAAGCTCATGAACGAGCGGTTGCTGGTAAACCCGAAAAACAAGGGTGTGAAGAATGTTGTCGTATATGTCTACACCGGCCGTGGTGGTTCCAAGTTGGATGCCGTTCCAGCTTCGAATAAGACGTTGACTCTGGCGAATGACTCTTGTCGTTTTGAGCCAC
>JAPOKD010000178.1 GCA_029977825.1 Planctomycetota bacterium
CGCGTAATCGCCATGTCTGATGTGGATACCGACGCCGGTATCTGCATCATTCCGTAAGCCCCCGATCAATCGATCTACCGAAGTCTGGTTGGTTTCTGGTAAAGCAAAATGCCGACGTACAACCGGCGCATGTTTCTGGAACAAATTTTCACTTCGGAAAAGCCAGCCTGATACGAGGACATGCCGGTCACCGCGTACTGCTGCTGCAAATTCCTCACCAGCCAGATCGCAGGACTCTTCACCTCGGATACGTATCACGCGAAATGGATACTGCCGCAATCCAGTTGAGTACAACGTTTTGGTGCCAAGTTGGATGGCTTTCGAAAGCGTCTTCCGGTGCCATGTTTTCGGAGTCGAAGCGATCCCCGGCAAATTCGGATAACGACACCACAGGTTCGATGCTGTTGATGGAAAAAGGTGAGCGTATTCCACAAAGCTGGGATTTGCCAGTTCAACGCCGTATTCTTCGGCGGCGGCGATTAGATGTCCATACAGAAATAGGCGATTACCCAACTGGCCGTAATTTCGCGCTATGACGATCATCGCTTCCCTTCCCTGTGCTGCTTCTTTACCGGACTCTAGTGAGCAACTTCGCTCGCTGGCAAGGGCGGTTGTGATTCCTGCTGTGGCAGCGTCTGGATTCGCCGAGTATGGCAGAACAACCTCGTTATGCTATCAAGTGGTGTGATGGGGACCCGACACTTCTTGTTGTGTGTGCTGGGGACGTTGTGGCGGCCAGTTGATGCGGTATCTGGCACGGGCGGCTGAGTCATTCGCAATTGCAGCGGGGGCACGTTGCGGCATTCGCAAGATTAATGGTTTCGGTGGTGTGCTCAAAATCGGTGTGCTTACACGACGTCAACCTGAAACGGGAAGAAACGGAGAACGCTGGCTGAGTCGTGCGTGAAGAAAATGCGGTGAATTTGGCTATTTGGGTCACTGAGGACTCGCAGCTGTTAGTGCAAAAAACACTGGGGCGGTGCACGAATCCTGTTCGGGATCAGGGAGTGTTTCCTGCAGCAGTTTTCTATTCTCCCTTGCATTTGCTGGGTCGCCATTAAAAAGAACTGATCTCGATGCTGTGATGTTGATCATTTTCGCTACACTTGAAGCATGCTCAGCACCAACAGCTTGGCCCGGAACTGTTGCGTCAACGAGTATTTGCATGGGGATGATGGGCCATCCTATTTTGGAATACGAGAATGCAGGTGAACCGTTGCCCCAGCGACGCAGAATTAATGTCTCTGCATAGCAGTTCGACACGTGATCTTGTCCGCAGTGAGATAGCTAAGCATGTTGATGGTTGCGAGCACTGCCAGTACAAGCTCGCAGAACTTAATTTGGACATCATTGAAAAGCCTGCTTTGGCTGATGATGTAACTCGTATTTGGCAGGGTACCAAGTCTGGGCAGCGTGGTTTGGGGGAGAGCGAGACCCGACATGACTCAGTCGGGGCAGCAGCGTCTGACGATGAAGGTGGATTTGCAGTCGACTCAATGAGTGAATCGCTGCATGGATCAGCGGTTCATGAGACTATTGCTGGTAACGTGGGTGTACATCTCCGCCAGGAAGATTCGCGCCGCTCAGGTCCCGGATTGCGTTCTGATTCAGATGGGATACCTGAATTGGATAGCGGCAGCCGCTACCGCATTTCGGGTGAGATTGCGCGTGGTGCGATGGGGGCTGTTCTGCGCGGCCGCGACACCGACCTTGGCAGGGATCTTGCGATTAAAGTTCTACTGGACTGTCATAAAGACAAGCCTCGAGTCGTTCAACGTTTTATTGAAGAAGCCCAGATTGCAGGTCAGTTGCAGCATCCCGGAATTGCTCCTGTTTATGAATTGGGGCAAGCCGCTGACAGCCGCCCGTTCTTCAGCATGAAGTTGATCAAGGGGGAGACACTAGCGACGTTGCTGTCGCAGCGAACCAATGCTGAAGACGAACTGGGTAAATTCCTGGGGATTTTTGAGCAAGTTTGCCAAACCTTGGCTTATGCACACAGCCGCGGTGTGATCCATCGGGATCTCAAGCCTGCGAATATCATGGTAGGAGCTTTTGGTGAAGTTCAGGTCATGGATTGGGGACTCGCAAAAGTTCTGGAGCCGGCGGATGACAGTGGTGAACAGGCTGACGCCAAGCGAGCCATCGATCAGAGTGTGATTTCAACACGCCGCGGTGGCATCGATGCAGACGGTGAGGTGACAGCAGTCGATAGCAATCTCGAGGCGCAGACATTGATGGGTACCGTTCTCGGAACGCCATCGTACATGCCACCTGAACAAGCCTTGGGTGAAAACGACAATTTAAGTGAGCGGTCTGACGTATTTGGGCTTGGTGCCATTCTTGCTGAGATTTTGACGGGCGAACCTCCCTACGTAGGTGCCTCCGGGAAAGAGATTTTGCGTCTTGCTGCACGGGGGAAGGTTGAGCCGTGTTTTGATCGACTCGAAACATCCCATGCCGACACTGAGATCATTCAACTCGCCAAGAGTTGTCTTGCACCAGAAGCAGAAGAACGTCCGGGCGATGGCGTGGAGCTTGCCCGGCGAATGTCTGGTTATCTCGCGTCGGTTCAAAAGCGTCTGCGTGAAGCAGAAGTCGAGCGAGCAGCAACCGCAACGCGTGTGCAGGAAGAACGAAAACGCCGACGGGTAAGTTACGCGTTTGTGGTCACCGTGTTTTTGATGATTTCAATGAGTGCTGGTGGCTGGCTTTATTTAGAGCAACAGGAATCTGCGCGTCAGGCTGTTTTGTTGGAAGAAAAAGTACAATACGCAAGGGACATGGAGCGGTTGGCTGAGCAGCGAGATCGCGAAAGAGTTGTAGCACTCGATGCAAGAAAGCGAGCAGAAGAAGGCCAGAGGGAAGCGAATATCCAGCGTGAGGCAGCAGAGGAAGTTGCCGCTTTCCTCGGAGGCATGTTCCAGGAGGCGGATCCGATCGCACGGACAGGCAGAGCCTTCGGTGCTCAAAGACAAAATGCCGGGAAATTGACGGCCGTGGAGGTTGTCCAGCGCGGTCGGCAAAAACTGAAAACATCACTGATGAATAAGCCAAAGCTCAAGGCCGAGCTGTTGGACCGGCTTGGCAATGTTTTTCTGAGTTTGAATCGCATGGATGAGGCAGAACCATTGCTGAAGGAGGCCTTGGAATTAAGGTTGGAGCATTGTGAAAAAGTCTCCCCCGATGTGGCCGTAAGTATGCAGAGCTTAGCTTCATTGGCCGGGATCAGTGGACGTGGAAGCGAGGCGTTGGAACTGTATGAAAAGTCTCTGGCTATGCATCGTGCAACCGTCGATAGCAATGATCCCCGCCTTGCTGATATTCTGCTGAACTTTGCAGCACAAAGACTGCTGATGGGAGTGGATGTCCCACAGTCACAGCAGGATTTGCAGGAATGCCTTGCAATTCGTAAGGCAAACTTTCCTGCGGATAGCATTGAGGTGGCGACGGTCATGCTGGTGCTGGCGGTTAGCCACTTGGAACGGGGTGAGGTGGTTACCGGTTTTCCGTTGCTTGAAAAGGCGGCGGCGATAGTTGATAAGCTGCAAGGTGAGAACGGTTTTTCAGATGTGATCGCTGTTTTTAGTAGTGCGATTCTGATGGACAAACTGAAGGCCACTGACAAGGCACGCGAACTCTTTCAGCAGATGGAAGACAAATCGCTGAGTTTGCTTGGAAAAGACCATCCACTGGTGGCTTTTGGACAGCAACAATTCGCAGGCTTCCTTGCCAAAAACGGTGAGCGGCAACTTGCCATCGAAAAACTGCAGCAGGTACTTCGGGTGTATCGAAGTAGTTTTGGGGCCAGCAATCCCAACGTCGCTCGAAGGCTAAATGATTTGGCAAGAGTGCAACGCGATGAGCGGGATGCTGATGCTGCAAAGGCTTCAGCCTATGAGGCGGTGAGCATCTTTGACCAAGTTGAGAAAAGGTATGGCAAAGCAACCTATCGAGCCAATGTTCTGCATCACGCCATCAGCCTGCACATATTGTCAGCACTCGAATTCAACGATGGGAACGAGGGCAAGGGCATCGAGTTAATCGAGAGGTCCGGCCGGCTATTGATCAATTATGCGTCGAAGCCCGGTGGAAATCCTGTGAACGAACTGGGCAGGAAAAACATGGTTTTGCACACACATGCCACGATGTTGTTGGATTTTGATTCCTACGAAGATCATCGGCTGTTCTATGAAAATCATGCTCCAATTGGTAATGGAGACGATGATGTAAAACTCGCTCGATATTACATCAAGGCGGCAGGCTTGCAGCGGCAACGCACTGATACCAAGCCAGCATCTGAAGACCAGGTGGCAGTTTTTTTCGAGGAAAAGGCAGTCAAGCTTCTGCGAAGTGCTTTCGACGCCGGATTCAGTGATGCGAGCCGCTTGGAAAATAGTCCTGCCTTTAAAAATATCAAAGATCAAAAGGCGTTTCAGAAGCTGATCGATGAGATGAAGCTGTCAGAAAAGAAACCATAGCGAGTGCTGACGCTGCTTTGGGGCTGCATTGGGCATTGAGTCAAGCATGCTAGTGAAATTGAGCCGCTTGAGATGCCGTTGGGTTTCTGCCGGGCGGACCTGTTGCTTGGTTGCCCGCGATCTTGGGTGGCGAAGTCTGGTCAGCGAATCGTTCTTGATGGCCAACTAGCAACGGACACTACCTCAGCCTGTTTTTTGTTGTGTTATCAGCAACTCTCCTTCCCGGCAAATCACTTTCCTGGATTTTTTAAGGTTGTCTGTTCGTTCACTAGTCTTATTAGCGTTGCTTGGGCCTACGTACATTTTTGATGATCAGTCACGTGAGTGTCTAGCAAACAGGTTTCTGCAGGAGGTGTGGATTATTTTGTGATTTGTGAACAGCCATCTCCGTTTTTTATTCTGTTTTAACAAGGGAGCAATTAGACTTCGCCACCGACGGTACTCACTGTGTGCAGCAGACGGGCATGGAGTTGAGACGCCTTCAGATGTGATTTCATGAATCGAGCTTTGTACACGGGGACTTCCAAATGCAGCGTTTTTCTTTTTCAATGATTGTGTTGGGACTGGTTGCCATTGTTATTGCAGTGACTTCCGAGGCTTTTTCAAGTGATTCAAATTTTGTTAACGCCAAGGGGAAGTCCAACAGTGGCTTTTCTGTTGGATCTCTTAATGGTTCCTATGCATCGTCTGGCGCTGCAGCTGGCTTCCAGTCCCGTTCAGTTGGCGTCACAACGTTTGATGGCAATGGTGGTGTTGAACGATTTGTCACTATCAATGCTGCGGCTGATGGTGGTGGCCGTAAATTGATTTATGTTGTCTCGACAGGGACGTATTCTGTTGGTCCCGAGGGCATGGGGTCAATTGAATTCAATAACACTTTTGCGAGTGGGGCTGAATCGACCGTCAACTATGATTTTGTCATCAGTAAGAGCACGAGAGGTGGCAGAAATGGAGCAGTGCAGGCGGAGGAGATCACAGGTATCCAACGCGAGCCTGGGGTGACAGCATCACCGGTCGAAGAGTATTGGACGCGACGGGAAGGGCTTTAAACACGACTGCTTGCCCTCAGTGAATCAGTCCTTCACTGGTTCGTTGAATATTCACCGGTCGGCTTGTTGAAGAGATCGGTGTTGTCGCCTTCTGTGGTGATTTGCTGAATGCAAGGCACGAAAAAACACAGTGCTCTTTAAGACGATTTGCTCGCTGTGACAAGCGAGCTTGTGTGCTTGGCTTGGGTAAGCCTGAGTCGCAGACATCGTTTAAGTGAGTGTGTTCGATTGATCGTGAGAGTTTTTGACGGAGGGCTTTTGACAATAGCTTCCGAAACCCGGGGCGGGTTTTGAGGTTGCTCGTCTAGGGACGCTTGATTGCCCGGATCGTAATGTTCCTGTAGGCAACGGGACCGTGGTCGCCTTGGAGCATCAGTGGCCCTCCCGCAGGGGTTTCCTTTCCCGTGACGCCGGATGGGGTCGGGCCATTCATTTCTACATTTTCGTGGAGTATCTGTCCGTTCAATTCGACCTTGATGAACTTCGCTTTTTCAGTGCGTGCGCCTGTGCTATCGAAACGGGGAGCACGGAAGTCGATGACATATTTATTCCACGTGCCGGGTTCGGTCTGAGCATTGGTCCTTGGTGGTGCCGCTCCATAAATTGCTCCCATGTCTCCCCCGTTCAGGTCCTGTTTTCCGAAACTGTCAAACACCTGTACTTCGTATTCGCCCATCACATAGATGCCGGAATTGGAGCCCTTCGGAACCATGACTTCAAGTTCGATGCGAACGTCGGAGAATTTTTGCAGCGTGTAGATGTCAACGCCCCTGCCCTCAGCATTGATTAAAGCGGCCCCATCCTCTGCAGCTATGATTTGTTGCTTGTCTATTGGATTGAGGCTGGGCTTGCCAATTCTCCAATGACTGCGGGATTTCGGCTCTTTGGTTGTCCAGCCCGAAAGGTCCTTTCCATCGAGAAGTGTGAGTTTCTCATCTGCTGCTGTGATAGGTGGGGTTGAGATATTTGAGATGCAGGCCAGAGCGACGAGCGTTAGCATTCGGCATTGAATCATGTGGGACTCTTCGCAGGTTTAGGGAGGTTTCGAGTTCTGAGTATAATAATCGACTGCCATGCAATGGGTCGTTGTTCAAGTGATCCAATAAGTGAGTTTTTGGGCTTGTCATGTTGCGTTACAATTTGCGTGAAGCGTTTCTTGATAATCCGTCTCATCAGGTCGGTGGGATGCAAGCGAGGTAAACAATGAAAATCCCATTGCTTTCGTTTCTTTTGCTCGCTGTAACCGGTTGCCTGGTCCTTGCCGGGGAAGTGGCTTTTGAAAAGCTCACTTTGACCGAAGATTTCCACTCCGAGGGAATAGCGGTAGCTGATCTGGATGGAGATGGTCAGGCTGATGTCGTCTCTGGTCCCTATTGGTATCGAGGGCCTGACTTTCGTACACGCAAACGCTATGCATCGGGCAACGATCTTTCAATCAAAGGTTACTCGCAGCACTTTTTTACTTGGGCCTTTGATTTTAATGATGATGGTTTCATGGATGTTCTCACGGTAGGGATGCCTGGGGATCCTGCCTTCTGGTTTCAGCATCCCGGTGGCGATTTGGAGTCCGGAGCGATCTGGGTCAAGCATCGCGTGCATGAAGACATCAGTAATGAATCGCCCGCATTTCTTGATATTGACGGTGACTCTGTTCCCGAGCTTGTTTGTATCCATCGCGGCGCTTACGGGTACATCAAACATCAGGTTCTGGATGGAAAGGTAGATTTTAGCTTCACCCCCATTACGCCCAACCTGAATTACGGTCGCTTCACCCATGGGATGGGCGTCGGAGACGTCGATGGTGATGGAAAGGTTGATTTGTTGGAAACCAACGGGTGGTGGAAACAGCGAGCTGCAGGTGAGCTATTTGAATTTCACCCACATCGTTTTGCGGAGAGCGGAGGCTCGCAAATGTTTGCCTACGATTTCGACGGTGATGGCGACAATGATGTGCTGTGTTCCCAGAATGCACATGGTTTTGGGTTGAAATGGTTCGAACAGAGAAGAGACGGCGGCAGGATTGATTTTGCGCCCCAAACGATCATGTCAGATCAAGCCTCTGACAATCCCTTTGGCCTGGCCGTTTCACAAATGCATGCCGCTGAACTTGTGGATATCGATGGTGATGGAATCAAAGACGTGGTCACGGGAAAACGTTTTTGGGCTCATGGTGGCAGTGATCCCGGGGCTGAACAGTTGCCTCTGCTGTTCTGGCTCAGGACGATACGTGCGAACGATAGGGTGATTTTTGAGCCACACCTGATCGATCTTCGTTCGGGAGTGGGGACTCAGGTAACCGTTGCCGACATCAATCAGGATGGCAAGACCGATGTTGTTACCGGGAGCAAAATGGGTTCATTTATCTTCTTGCAGACTGAACGCGAAACGACTTTGAAATGGAATCCTCAAATGCTGCTTGCGGGGACTGGGCGTTTCAAAGAGAACATTCGGACAACTGAGCCATTGAATCCTGAAGAGCAGGCAAATACCTTCATTCTGCCACAGGGTTTTGAGATACAACTGGTTGCCTCTGAGCCACAGATCGCCAAACCGATGAACATTGCGTTTGATGAACGCGGGCGTTTGTGGGTGAGTAGTTCACTGGAATATCCGTTCGCCGCTGATGAAGGATCAAAACCGCGAGATGCAATCAAGATTCTTGAAGATGCCGATGGCGATGGTCATGCGGAAAGTGCCAAGACCTTTGCCGATGGCTTGAACATCCCCATGGGATTGTTGCCGTACGGTGAGGGAGTGATCTGTTTCAGTATCCCCAATATCCTGTATCTGCGTGATACCGATGGTGATGATAAAGCAGATCAACGAGAAGTGCTTTATGGGCCTTTTGACACTAGCAGAGATACGCATGGAATGTGCAACAGCTTTGTGCTGGGAAACGATGGCTGGATCTATGCCTGCCATGGTTTCTCAAATCAGTCCGAAGTGTCGGGAAAAGATGGTCACACTATCAGGATGGAATCGGGCAATATTTTCAGATTCAAGCCCGACGGTTCCAGGATTGAATTGGTCTCGAATGGACAGGTCAATCCATTTGGGATGACGATGGATTCACATGGCGACATTTTTACGGCCGACTGTCACACCAAGCCCATCAATCTCGTCATCCCCGGTGGCCATCATGACAGTTTTGGCAAGCCCAGTGATGGGCTCGCCTACATTCCGCAGGTAATGGATCACTTGCACAATTCGACTGGGATCGGTGGGATTGCTCTGGGTGAACACTCTGTGTTCCCGCCGGTCTATCAACGCAGCACCTTTGGCGGCAACGTCGTGACTGGGCGAATCAATCGAAATCAACTGATGTATCAGGGTTCCAGCATGCGTGCTCGCGAGGAATCTGATTTTCTGATCCCAAGTGATCCGTGGTGTCGACCGGTTCGCCTGCAGTTTGGTCCCGATGGCGCCCTTTACATTGCTGACTTTTACAACCGGATCATC
>JAPOKD010000597.1 GCA_029977825.1 Planctomycetota bacterium
CGCACCACCGACCCGTGAACAGCGTACGCCTGGCCTCGCGAGCCGGGATTTTTCGCGCTGTTCAACGTCCGGCCTGAGGTCTCGTTTGAGATGGTCGACGGTGATCGTTAATAACGCAGGACTAGAAAGTCTTCCGATGGCACAAGCCTCGTTAGTCCGGCTTCTCCCTCGCGATTTTAAAGACTCGAGGTGAACAATTGTTTTGCGGATCTGTGCAGGCTCCGACGATTCACACCGTTAACGTTCTCGTTCCGGCGGGTCGACGGATTTGCTGGGACGCAATTGCTGTCAGGAACAGTAACTGTTTCAGTTGGCGTTGCTTGTTACCGGCCACAAGACGCCTTATCTCTTTCTCTGCAGGGCTCCAGCCCGCTTGGATTGAGCTTCGTTCCTGATTTAAGTTTTTACCGTGTCTTTCATGTGCCATGTGTGTTCCCCTCAACTGTGCCTCTGAACTCCAGAGCATTCTTACAAGTAGGCAAGGATTCTCTTGAATTCCAGCAGCAGCTTTGCGGGTGCGATCATCTTTTCACTGTCATCTGTTTACTTTTCCAGAGAAACCCATGAACGCAGGCGGTGTTTGAACTGCAATGGAGGGAAGCCGTGCCGCCTTTTCGGGTCTGCCTATCTTTCCCTTGTTGCCAGCGTTCGTGATTTTGCAATCTGCGAGCCATTCAGCAGCTAAAAAGTTGCAAATTGCTGGGAAAAGAGGTGATTGATTTACCAGAATGCCATCACGTTAGCCCGGGGTAACTGATACCATCACGTCTGGCTTCGCCTTCAGTGAACGACAGGAACGAATCTTGGTTCGGAGTAGCGATGCACAGTTCACTTGCTTCAAGATGCACAACAAGGCTTACTGAAAACCAGGGCTGAGGATGCCTGAAACCGTAGTCAACAGAGACTGACAGAGTCGAGAATCTTTTCTGTTTTCTGCGCACACTTTTGAATATGCAACGTATGAAACGTTGTAGAGCAGTGGGGACGAGGGAATGAATAAGCCATCCCATGAGGTGCATAAAATCAATATCGAAGGCGATAAATTCGTTGTGCAGGGTCGCGAGGGGCAGTGTTTATTTGCCGGTTCGTACCAGGAAGTAGAAGTCTGGCTTGATCAGCGCGAAAATGTGATGCGTCCTAGAGTGGCTGGGCGGCGACGCGGAATGCTTTTGCAGAGCATACTGAAAGCTGTCCGCCGAACTTCTTAATGTCTGTGTCCGGCCCAGTGATCAACGCGACCGTGTTTTCGACAGGTTGTGTCACGCATGGACACCAGGTTCCAGTTGTTGCTATTGCAAAGTATCGCTTTCCACGCACAGGAACATCACAGTGGATGTAAATCTGTGTAAAAACTCAGACTGGGGATAGTGAGGTGCATCGCTCACCAAGCCTGATTCGCTAAGGGGCCTGCCAGTCTTTGATTGCTTCAACGGGATAGGTCAACATCAGAATATTCAGCAGCAGGCTATCGCGAATCCATAACACGCTTCCAAGCTCACACGCGACAAACACTAACAGGCCCACCTTCCAATTGGTCTTTCTGACCAACAGCACGCCAAGCAGGCAGACCGCATAGTCGCTCATGGAGTTCAGGATGCTGTCGCCAAAGTAGTCCAGTGAAATGGTCGCCTCTCGATATCGATTGATCATGAAGGCGGTGTTTTCCACGATTTCCCACGCGGCTTCGATCAGAGCCACGATCACGGTGCAGGTTTGGACTGATAGCCAACGACTGCCGCACAGTTGCAGAAGCAGCAACAAACCGATGCCATGCTGGAAATGAGATAACGAATAGGGATCGAGCAGGTGTTGTGAATTATGCGAGCTCCAGATGTCCCACGACCAGGGTGAGTAATCACCAACCTCGCACCACCATACACGACCCATCAGCACCAGGATCATGCAAGTCAAAATGGCGATTGCAATCAGTGTGTATGCTACGTTCCGGTCTGTAAGTTTTTTTTGCATCGCCTGTCAGACTAGCATGTGCGGCTGATCAACGTGTTTACACCAATGGTGTAGGATCTGAATTTTTCGCCTCATGACGGTTGGGTATAACCGTTGATGAGACAAGGGCAATGATGGTTTGTCCTTCGGTAGGTTGCAGTTGGTGTTCCACCGTGTTGACGGACAGTTTTTTAAATTCATCGATGACACACAGCAGTTTCGCACCGTTCCGATAATGCTCAATGAAATCATGATACGTGTAGTTCTTGGAGAGCGTGGTAGTTTTGAAGGTAGCTCCGACCTCGTGAAAGTCTTCCATTTTCGAGAAAGTCAGCTCAGGTTCAAAAAGTTCACGCCCCATCAAGTTGCGTGTTAGCCCACGTTGGCTATGTCGATTTTGTTTGCGAAACGTCAGCTGATAGAGGTTCGCGCTTCCGAAAAGAGTCTGGCATTCTCGTACAGCAAGCGAGTTGACTTCATCGTTTTGTGTGAGCGCCATCAGTTTTCCGATCCCATTCAATTCGAGGTCTTCTCTGACATGTTCGTTGAGAATGTTTGCGCAGACCGCATCAAGTCCGGCAATTCTTGCTTTGGCCACTTTGTTGTAGTTGGTGTCCACTAGCAGAACAGGCAAGCCAAGTTTCTTGAATTCCTGTGCAAAATCCCGAGTCCAGGCATCGGCCCCGGCAATCAGTATTCCATCGTTCCTGTCCTGCGAAAGACCAAGGAATTTCGCCAGGGGAGATGCGGCGAGGCCATACGTGGCCACCGTCCCAAAAATCACAAGGAACGTCACTGTGTCTAAATGATTTGCACCTTCTATTGCGAGGTTCGCAGGTAGCGATTCCATCTCGAGTGCGAAAACGCTGCTGACCGCGGCAGCTACGATTCCTCGGGGTGCCATGCCTGCAATGAATGCCTTCTCACGCAGGTGCAGAGAAGTTCCAATCAGCGAAAGGTAAACCGAGACGGGACGAACCAGCAGAATAAGGACTGCCAGAAAGATTAGCCCCGGAAGCCCAAGAGCAATAACTTCTTCGATGTTGACCCGCGAGCCAAGTGCAATAAAAAGGCAGCCGATCAAAAGTGTTCGCAGATTTTCCTTGAATTCAATGATGGATTCAACATTCAGGCTGGTGCTGTTGGAAAGCCACAAGCCCAATACGGTGACCGAAATCAGACCGGATTCACTTGCGATGTGGTCGCTGATGGCAAATATCAGCAAGCCAATGGCAAGCGATGCGACACCCTGCAAATGGTCCGGTATCAAATAATGACGGAATGCAAATACAAGTAGCAGACCACCTCCAATGCCAAGTCCGGTACCCACCATGGCAGTTTCAAAAAGCATGAAGGTGGCTGATCCAAGGCTCGGTTGGTTGCTGTGCATCATCAACTGGTCAAAAACCAGAACAGCCAAGACAGCACCGATGGGGTCAATCACAATTCCTTCCCATTTCAGCGTGGTGCCCACGCGTTTACTGGGGCGGACCTGTCGCAGTAGCGGCCCGATGACTGTCGGACCCGTCACAACAAGAATTGCACCTAGCAGTGCACTCAAACGCCAGCCAAAATCAAGAATGTAATGTGCCGCGATTGTGGCACCGATACATGAAATCAGCGCGCCAACGGTGCACAGACGGAATGCTGAACGCCCCGACTCACGTAATTCCTTCAGATTCAATGACAGACCACCTTCCAGCATGATGACTGCAACAGAAAGTGACACTAGTGGAAACAACAGTCGGGGACCTGCAAGGTCATTACCCCCAGTCAGGTCTTGCAGGAAATGATCTGGCTCGATGAAATGACCTAAGGCCATACCAAACACAAGCAGCAGCAGGATGCCTGGCAAACGTGTTCGCCATGCGATCCATTGGGCGGTGATTCCCAACGCTGGAATCATGGCAAGGTAGAGCAGGAATTCCATTCGGCAAGCTCAGGGAAATGTGTTGGATGGGGGTGTACTCAGACCGTCGGATCAACGGGTTGGTTGAAGCCTGACGTCGGCCGTTGATTAGTTGAGATGTTTCTTGAAAAAAGCCAACGTGGTTTGTTTTGTTCGTTCACGTTCTTCTGCTCCCCAGTTGTTTCCGTGGTCTGCATTTATCAAAAGCTCTACACGACCAGGGACGTGTTTGCGTGTCATTGCCGTAACCATCTTGATGGCTTGGCTGTGGGGAACAAGTGGGTCATTTGTCCCCTGGAAAAGCAGCATGGGAGCGTCTCCCTCAGTGACGTAGGTCAGTGGTGATGC
>JAPOKD010000435.1 GCA_029977825.1 Planctomycetota bacterium
CTGAATTTCTTCGCTGCTGGTCTTCTGTGAAAGCTCAACCGGCTGCCAGGACTTGAGCATATCGGTTGCGTAGCGGAGCTGCACCAGTTTCAGCGGGGTTGCATCATCCATATTCAGGACAGCATTGATTCTTCCCTGATCGTCTGCTTCAGCGTTGAGAGTAATCGCCGGTTTGGTGGTATCTACGAATACTTTCAGCTGCGGCGTAATATCGCCAGCGGGGTGGGCTTGTCCTGCAGCATCGATTGTACGAGTCGCAAACCAATACTCCCCATCATGCTCAGCCTGAAATTGAAATTGCTTTGAGACAGCATTTGGCTTGATCTGATCTGTCAATTTCCACTGATCACCAGCCCCACGCGACACAAAAAGTCGCACAGCAACGGGTTGGGCCCCAGCCTGATCTACGGTGAACGGGATAGAAAATGATTGTGAACCGAGGATGAAACAGCCCTTACTTGGACGTTGCACCACGGGCAAAGATTCCTGCACCTTCGCCTCTGACACCTCGACAGCCAGAGCTGACTTCATCAGCATGGGGCTAGCAAAGGAGCCGAAAACGGCAATCAAGCTCGTTATTGTGACCAGTCGCATCTCGTCGGCCGTGCCTCAGTATCGAGTGAAAGTACAGTGAAGGGGACAACAGACCGAACCCCACCTAGTCGGATTCGTCCAACGGCCCCCAGATTCTTGAGCATTTTGCTACTACAACGGCTTGAGCCTGCCGGCCGGCAGAAACAAACAGTCGATCGGCTCCAGATTGCCTAATCCGCACACCCTGACTTTGAAACATCCGCTCCCCTCACCCAGAAACCCATCTTTTTCGCAAGCCATGAGTAGCAACTGCTATCAGTACGATGTCATTGTGATCGGCGCAGGGCACGCCGGCACTGAAGCGGCCGCGGCGGCCGCCCGTATCGGTGCTCGAACCGCTCTGCTGACAACGAATCTCGACACAGTGGGTCAAATGTCCTGCAATCCCGCCATCGGAGGTGTTGCCAAAGGTCAAATCGTCCGGGAGGTGGATGCATTGGGTGGCTTGATGGGCGAAGCGATCGATGCCACGGGCATTCAATTCAGAATGCTGAATTGCCGCAAAGGACCGGCCATGCACAGCCCACGTGCACAAGCTGACAAGCGAGCCTACCAGCACCACATCAAATGCCAAATCGAACAACAGGCAAACCTGGACCTGCGTCAGGAAACAGTCGAAGATCTGATCACGGAAACCATCGGTGAGAAAACTCGCGTCCTCGGAGTGACGGTACGTGGTGACGCACGATATCTGGCACCGACGGTAGTACTCACCACCGGCACATTTCTAAAAGCCATCATGCACACTGGCGATGAGAAGACTGCCGGCGGAAGAGCAGGGGAGGGCACTACGACTGGAATCAGTGGAGCATTGCAACGGCTCGGATTTGAAGTGGAAAGATTCAAGACCGGCACACCGCCACGACTCAATGCACGCACGATTGATTACTCCAAGGTTGAGTCTCAGCCAGGCGATGAGGAGCCGCAACCGTTCTCCTTTTTGACCGACAGGCTTTCTGTTGAACAACTTCCCTGTCACATTGCCTACACCAACGAGGCGGTCCACGACCTGATCCGTGCCAACCTTCATCGAGCACCGATGTACAGTGGACAAATCAATTCGCGTGGTCCGCGATATTGCCCCAGCATTGAAGACAAAGTGGTTCGATTTGCAGACAAGACAGGACATCAGCTGTTTCTCGAGCCAGAGGGCTGGAAAACGCAGGAAGTTTATGTGAACGGAATTTCAACCAGTCTGCCGCGTGATGTCCAAGACCAGATGTTTCGCATGATCAGCGGTTTGGAAAATGCAAGAATCATGCGATATGGCTACGCAGTTGAATATGATTTCTGCCCTCCTACACAACTCTGGCCGCACCTCGAATCCAAACAAGTCGCTGGACTATTTTTCGCTGGTCAAATTAACGGAACGACTGGTTATGAAGAGGCTGCAGGGCAAGGACTGATTGCTGGACTGAACGCGGCACGACAAATAGCAGGCAAAGCTACTTGGGTACCCACACGCGACCAAGCTTACATTGGTGTGCTTGTGGATGACCTCGTGACGGCCGGCACTGATGAACCCTATCGCATGTTTACCAGCCGAGCTGAATATCGCCTGCTGCTGAGACAGGACAATGCCGACCGACGCTTGACTCAAGAAGCTGATGAATTGGGCCTGATTAGTAACGAGAGACGCAAGCGATTCGAGAAGAAAATTGCCCAGATGGAACATGGCATCGAACTTCTTCAGACATCAAAGGTCGAAAACGTTACGGCGGATGTGTATCTGAGACGCCCCGAAATTGACTGGGCACACATGTGCGAACGAATCCCTGAACTCGCTGACATTGAAGCCACAGCAGCCCAACAATGCCTGTATGACATAAAATATGAGGGCTATATCGGACGACAGCGCGTTGAAGTGGAACGGCAACAACGACTTGCGGGAAAGCGCATCCCCGCCTCATTCGATTACAACACGATTGGTCCACTTAGGAACGAAGCGAAGGAGAAGCTATCCAAAATCCGGCCATTGAATCTCGATCAGGCAAAACGCATTAGCGGCATTACCCCTGCAGATCTGGCGTTGGTTCTGGCACACATGGAGTCAAAACGGAAGAGCTAGGGAATCTGCGATTTTGACTATTCGGCTGGTAAAAGTGAAGCAAATGGGTATTTCTTTTTTGGCAAATGCCAAGGCAATTCACGCTAAAGTGTGTCAGAACATGGCGTTACGCCATTTCAATCAATCTTGACCTAGCGGCTTGATTCGATAGAATTCGTGACTAGGGCAAACTTGGCAAGGCAGCGAGGCTCGGAGCTTCCTGCCACCTGCGTTCTCCACGCAAATAGCAGCGAGATGTGCTAGTGCGGTAGGACAGGGAGTTTGCTAAAGGTAATGAACTTCAGTTGGCCAGCTTCGATGTGCGATGGAATCGTAACATTGGTTGCCAATCGCAGTAGGAGCTGAAAGAAGTCAGTTTCCATTACTGAAAGTACCGCTCAGCAAGGTCCCGAACAGGATTGTGCCGGGCACGACATTCTGAAACGGCTAGACATGCAGGGAGGGTGGTTTCCGCCATGACCACGAAAACGGTCTTCACGACAGGCGAAGCAGCCAAAATTTGTAAAGTTAGTCAGCAGACGATAATTCGTTGTTTCGACAACGGTTCTCTGAAGGGCTTTCGCGTTCCGGGTAGCAAATTCCGCCGCATTCCACGTGAACAGCTTTACCTGTTCATGAAAGAGAATGGCATCCCCACGGATGCCCTGGAAAGCGGCAAGAAGAAGCTCCTCATCGTAGATGATGATCAGGATTTGGTCGATTTGATCAAAGACGGTTTTGAACGTGATGGTCGGTTTGACATCAGGACCGCCAACAACGGCTTCGACGCCGGAATGGGGGTCAAAGAATTCCGTCCTGATTTGGTGATTCTGGATGTCATGCTACCGGATATCAATGGCAAAGAAGTCTGCCAACGAGTCCGGAATGATCCGTCAATGGACATGGTCAAAATTCTCTGCATCTCCGGCATGGTTGAACACAGCAAAGTCGATGCCTTGAAAGCAGCCGGTGCGAACGATTTCATGCAAAAGCCTTTTGCAATTGACGACCTGATCGGTCGCGCTTGCGACCAGCTTGAGATTGAACGCAGCGTGGTTGGCTAGCGTGGAGAGCGAGCAGTCGCTGCCACGCATGCAGACGAAACAGACAAGGGTCGATTCTTTCGCCCCTCCTGGCTTAAACCGTGTGATGCGTCGAAGCCATATCACTGAGAGGACAAGTCCAATGGGGTTGTTACCCTGTTTGCGGCGTGGTTCCGAACGATGGTGGTTGCCACAAACGGAGCGTTCCACTGACGCCATTGGCCATTTGTTGCTGATGGACCGGCGGAGCGGAAGTGGCCACAACCCACCGCTGGACGGAGCGACTCGAGATCGGGTGTGCCGCGCGTTGAAAAGCGACCCGGCATACTACATCTATGCCGCACTGACTTATCCTGATCCCGGTCCGGTTGAATTGGAACAACTTGCAACATGGCATGCCCACAACATCACCGAGCAGATTGCCAGCGGTGATGCTTATCTGGGCGCCCCGGAGATTACACCCACCATTGAAAAACGGTGGAGAAAGCTGACTGACCACTTTCGCACAGTTCCTATCAGCAGATGGATGGAAGATGCGCATTTGTGGCTCGAAGTGACCGGTCCCCACGTATCCAACACATGGCGCGAACAGTGGCCGCTTGTCAGATCTGGTATCGATACTCGCGATTCAACACCACCGAGCACTAACCACTCCGTACTGCAAGAATTAGCTCGTGCAGTCCAGCATCAAAAGTCGCTTGAGAGTTCCTTTGACGCAAGCCTGCAGAACGAGAAACTGGAAGCGATCAAACAGCTTGCCTATGGCCTGAGTCACGAGATCAATAACCCGCTTGCAAATATTTCGACACGTGCTGAACAACTGCAACGTGGAGAGGCAGACCCGAATCGCACTGCGACTTTACAGAGGATCATCGATCAGGTCTATCGTGCTCATGAAATGATTGCGGACCTGATGTTCTATGCCAATCCACCCGAGCCTGAGCGTCATTCCTGTATCCCCAGCGATTTACTTGCCGAGGTCACAGGAACGTTTACGGAAGAGAGTGAGCGGCAAGCCATTCAAATCCGCATTTCCACGGAAAACAACGAGTTTCATCACCCAGATCATGAAATTCTTGCCGATTCGACCATGCTGAAAGAGGCGATCCGAGCCCTGATTCGCAATTCGATCGACGCCATCGGATGTCAGGGAACTATCGAACTGTCGCTGCAGCGTGATTCGGAAAACATCACCATTGTTGTAGCTGACAGCGGTCCGGGACTTTCCGAGCAGGCTCGAAGACATGCCTTTGATCCTTATTTCAGCGGGAGGGAAGCAGGGCGTGGGCTGGGGCTGGGATTATGCCGGGCCTACCGAATCGCCAAGTTACATCAGGGAGACGTTTCACTTGCCAGTGGACCGTCTGGTTGCATTGCGACGCTCACGTTGCCGGCACAGTGGACCGCCTGATCTTACATGATCGACAGGGCAGAATCTGATTCAAAACGTGGCGACATTGCTACCAATTGAGCCCGGTTAAGCGTGTGCTTCCTCAGGAAGATACGACGATTCCCTACTTCCGCATCGCCCGCTAGTCGATTCATCATGGATCGCGGATAATCGGATGCTTGATGTGAATTCTCTTTCTCGTATGTTTTGCTGGGTAACTCATGCTCGATTCGGCTCAAGAAGTTCTGCGACTTCAATCGAGGGGTGATGCGACCGCTGTGGAGATCGCGAGA
>JAPOKD010000214.1 GCA_029977825.1 Planctomycetota bacterium
ACTTGCTGTCTGCCCCATCATGTCGATGAATCCGGGGGCGACAACCAGCCCTTGGGCATCGATCACCACGGCCGCACGCGGTTCCTCAATTGATCCTATGAAAGTGACGCAGCCATCCTTCACTCCCACATCAGCGATGAAACCCGGCTTGCCAGTACCGTCAATTACCGTCCCACCACGGATGACCACATCCAAGAGCAACTCTTCACAATCACCCGTCAGACATCCAACCAGCACAAACCCCAAAACAGGCAGCATGCGAAACAGTGCCAACTTCTGAAACAATTGCTGCGCCATGATTTCCTGTCCCCACTTCCGTCTCATGTCAAATCCGATACGCGATGCCCGGTGAACTACGCTCTGTCCAATATCTTATGCAAATCAAGAGCTGCAGATTTTTCCCGGTCGCAAATTTTTCTGAACCAATGGTCCGTGGTTCGGTCACCAAAACGAGCATTTAAGTTCAGGAACAGCAAAGATTCCCAGTAGCCACGGCTGCCCAACACCACAAAGCTGTATTTCCTGATCCTGCTTCGGATTCCTACCACTCTCCAGTCTGTGTAAGCTTCCAATATGCAATCACATCACTAGGTTGCAAAGAACAACGAAAAGGAGTCTTGGCATGTGCTGCCATGTCTGCAACGGACCGTTGTTGGAGCAGCTCATACCTTGAGGTGTTAACGAACCTTTGGCGGACAGCTATTGCCGAGGACGATTTTGCAACTTCGTAAAGTCGGCTGCGTCAGCCGCAGACCATTCTGTAAGGCGACCTGAAAAGATGGTGACCTGTTTCAGAACAAGTGAGTATTTTTGCCTGGCTAAACGAAAATCCTGCCACGCATCAACGACACGTCATTTTCTCTCGCTGGGTTATCCGCCAGCAGCTCTCCGCTGTCGATCGCGCAAGGCGCGACCAATCCCTTCATCTGGTGCAGCTTGTACAAAAACCCTCTGAACAGACTGCCGATCCACTTCGCGCAGAAATTCGTAAAAACCGGCGGCATAGCTTTCCAAGGATTCAAATATTTTGCAAAGCGCGAAGTCGTGCGACTCGTCGAAACCTTCGATCCCGCAGAACGCCGATACGGCTAAAACATCATTCGAAATCTCCGGGGGCAGGCCGTCCACCATGATAACCTTGGCATTGGGCTGATAATGTGGATGCAAGATCCCCGGAGAATTGACTTGTTCGCCAGACACGATCATCCGACGCTTGTCCTGCGTTCCCAGCTGTTTTGTTTGAGGCGCATGTTTCTGCAACTGTTCCAACGTTATCGCTCCTGGCCTGAGCAAAACAGGCTGCGATCCACTGCAGTCAACGACCGTCGACTCAATTCCGATCGTTGTTGAATTGGCTTTAAAAATGGCGTCAATCCGTCCGTCCAAATCCTCGGATACAGACTGCCAGGTAGTTCCGCTTGGTCGACCCGACCGATTCGCCGAGGGTGCTGCAACTGGAACCGCAGCTAATTGCAGAATTTCTCGGGCAATCGGATGATCCGGAATACGAATGCCGACAGTCGTCAGTCCTGCGGTCACTTGCTCGCTAATGGTCGGCCGCTTGGGAAGCACAACTGTCAATGGCCCGGGGCAGAATGCGTCCAACAACGCCTCAGCGACCCCTGGTAAATCCGACGCAGCCCGGGCCCAGTGTGCCGGGTCATCCAAATGCACGATCAGCGGGTTATCGCTCGGCCTGCCCTTGGCCTCAAACAGCTTGGCAACAGCGTCACCGTTGGTTGCATCCACGCCGATTCCAAATACCGTTTCGGTAGGAAATGCAACCAAACCGCCATCACGAATGATTTTCGCGGCTCTTTCTGGCGAGTGTATATATTCGGTCAACAATCTACGCATCTCTTGTCAGCGTTGTGATCGAAACGGCGTCCTGCTCTGCAACGCGCATGAAGTAATCAGGGAATTGAAGGTAGGCTCTTCTTGAATGCACCGCACCGCCGCGAGTGAGTGCAAGTGGCTCTTCCACCGATCGTTCCCCGGCAACCATTCAGACCACCGCGGAACGTCTTCTCAGCCGCACAAACCGAGGAAGCGATGCCTCAGCACTAATGCTTATTCAACGCTACTTTTTTTCGGGTGCGAGTGCAGCATCGCCTGTTGAACTTTTTGCGGTAGGTGCATCGTCGATGGCAAGATCACCAATGGCGTACTGAATACCATCAAGCATGTGCCGAAGGATCACTGGATTCTGGAACGTCTCAGGACGATGCCCAAAGTTGGTATAAAACACGCGCCCCTTACCAGCTTTGCGAACCCACGACACAGGCACTTCTCGCGGGCCATCTTTGATACGATCGGATACCGCATTCTTTGACATATCCAAGCTGACCAACACCCGCAAAGTCTCCGGACCCACATATGATTCCGGCTTGTACTGATAAATCTCGTCCTGGTGCCAGAATCCTTTGCCCCCAAACGCCTGATTCAACTTGTGCCCTGGGTCGTCAAGTTTAAATGCCCAAGTGCCGCCTGCTCCCCAAGGGTGGCCATTAAAAATACCGCCGACCATCGCAAGCGCTTCCGGGTGTCTTCCGAAGTTGTCGCTAGCCGCATGAAAACCGGCCAGCCCCTTACCCTTTGAAATGAAGTCGAGAAACGCATTCAATTGCGAAGGTTCCGGGAACTGCATGTGGGTCGTGTTATTCAAGATAATGCAATCGTATTTCGCAAGATTATCTGGCGTGAACACGTCATATTCGTCAGCCAGATCTACTTCAAAAGCACCTGTTTTATCCCCGAGCGTTTGTACAGCGAAGTTCCCGAAGGGAATCGACTGATGGACAAACCCGCCGCAACGATAAAAGACAAGAACACGGCGTTTTTTGGCTGGCTTTGCTGTCGCATCCTTGGGCACTGCTTCAGTGATTGCCTCACGAGCCTTATCTGGAATCGGCTTGAAGCGTGACTTTTTGTCCTGCTGGGCAAACAAAAGCGATGGCAGTAAAAAAGCGAGAGTCAGGGTACAAAACAAACGCATTCATTTCTCCAAAAACAGGCGGGAAAGGATTCTCAGGCACGATTTCCCGAGGCCGATTACGTTCCATCATAGCAGAAGTGCAGTCGCTGCTGATGCGGTTTTACCATCAGATTGCACAGGACCCCAGAACTACGCTCGTGCCCGCGAGACAACCAACTGGCGGCTTATTGTTCACTTGCCAGATACGCTTCTGCATCGGCAACCACGTCTTTCGAAGCGCGTTGTAATCGCTCGTAGATCTGTTGTGGATCCTGAACATCTCCGGCCAACAAAGCATCTTCCATATTACGGGCTAGCTGATGTGCATGCATGGCGCCCACCGAAAGAGAGGCCCCTTTGTAGGTATGGACTGCACGGAGGATTTCATCTCGATCATTCTGCTGAATGGCACGTTGCACGGACACCAGCAGACTATTGGACTCACCCAGATAAACGCGAAGCAGATCGCGGAGAAGCTCTTCATCCCCACCAACGGCTTGCCTGGCTTGGCTCCATGAAATCGCCTCGCCGTGCCCGGCAGAAGGCAACGAGACATTTTCCGCAGCCCTGGCAGCGTTGTTGCTGAGTACCCCGCCCGCTTCGCGAGCGTTGTCTTCCACGTTGCCGAGTCTTTGCCCCGAATCAAATTCACCAAAAATCCCGGCGGCTCGTTCGCCCCCCAATGCCTGATGCTGTTGATTCCCAACGCTTTCCTCAACAGGCCCAGCGTCTAGCAAGCTACTGTCTGGCAAGTTACTGTCTGACAACCCAGTGCAGGAAGCTTCGCTACTGGAAGCTGTTTCTGCCGCCACGCCGAGAACGGCGGCAAGTTTCTCAAGCACGGTTCCAACTCGTATCGGTTTTGCCACGTATTCGTCCATCCCGACTGACAGACACTTTTCACGATCACCTTTCATGGCATGTGCCGTCATCGCAATGATGGGCAAGTGCCCGCCACTTGTTGCTTCCCGATTTCGAATTGCCCGCGTTGCGTCGATTCCATCCATGATCGGCATTTGAATGTCCATTAGCAGAACATCAAAATGCTGCTGCATTGATGCTTCAACTGCAGCTCGACCATCTTTAACCGTTGTGACATGGTGCCCGTGCTTTTCAAGCACTCCCACGGCCAGACGTTGATTGATCACGTTGTCTTCGGCCAACAGGATGTTGAGTTCCTCCATTGCCGATTCAGAAACGGCATCCACATCGGGCACCAGATCATCAGGTTCAGCGACACCGAGGCACCGCACGATTGAATCAAACAAATCAGATTGCTTGACTGGCTTCATAAGACGTTCAGAAACCCCCAGTTGATTCCGGACTTCACCATCTCCATCGCGTCCTCCGCTTGTGAGGACAATGACCTGAGTATCAGCAAACCCAGCCTGCCTTCGCATCTCAGCAATGAATCCGTAACCATTCATGACTGGCATATTCACATCGGTCACGACAAGGGAGATGGGTTCTTCTCGCGCGTCAGCACTTTGCAGCTCTTTGAGTGCCATTTCAGCGGAATTGGCAAGAAAGGGAACCATGCCCCAGTTGGAGAGCATCTCATCAAGAATCATGAGATTTGTTTCGTTATCGTCAACGACCAGGACGCGCGTCCCACCCACGACAACGACACCGCGCTCCTGCTGCTGCTCAATTCCTTCAGGAGCCCGTTTGAATGACAACTGGAAGTGAAAATTACTTCCCTGATCAAGCTGGCTGGAGAGTTCGATTTTCCCGCCCATGAGTTTGACGAGCCTTGAAGAGATCGACAGTCCCAAGCCTGTGCCGCCATAACGGCGAGTGGTGGATGTATCTGCCTGCTCGAATTCCCCAAAAATCGCAGCATGCTTCTCTCGCGGAATCCCAATGCCCGTATCCCGGACCGAAATTTCCAGACGAACCTCACCCTGCGTGGAAGGTAGATCTGAAACGTGTACCAACACCTCGCCTTTGTGTGTGAACTTGACCGCATTCCCGATCAGGTTATTCATAACCTGACGTAAACGACCAGCGTCACCCACGACGAAACGCGGCACATGCGGGTCGACGCGGTACGCTAATTCAAGATTCTTGCCATGAGCGCGGGGAGCAAATGAGCCGATTGTGTCACCGAGACTCTCACGGAGGTCGAACACGCATTCCTCTAACTCGAGTTTGCCTGCTTCGATTTTTGAAAAATCAAGCACATCATTGATGACACCCAAAAGAGCATCGCCAGATTCCTCAACCATGGACAGGTACTTGCGCTGATAGTCATCCAATTGGGTATCAAGGACCAGCTCGGTCATCCCGATGATGGCATTCATCGGGGTACGAATTTCGTGACTCATATTTGCCAGGAAATCACTTTTCGCGCGGTTAGCACGATCAGCCACTTCTTTTGCATGCAGAATTTCCCGTTCGGCGCGTTTGCGGGCGGTGATATCGTGCCCAATTCCCACAACTCCGTTAACAACCCCGCCTGCATCAACGAGCGGCACTTTGGTAGTCAGCAGCCATATATCATCTCCCGTCTTCGACTTATGCGATTCTTCCCGGTCGAGCAAAGACTCCCGTGTCCGCATGACGATCTGATCATCAGCGACGTAATTGCAGGCTAATTCAGGGGGAGAAAAATCATAATCGTTCTTTCCCAAGAGTTCAGAGTGGTCTTCCAGTTTCAGCAGTCGCAACAAGGCAGCATTGGCAGTTACGAATCTTCCCGCGCGATCCTTGACATAAATCAGGTCGGGTACATTATCAATGATTGTCTTGAGCAAATCCCGCTCACGGGCAAGCCGCTGCTCGGCCTGCTTTTGTCTCGTAACATCTCTTGAAATGCCGAAGGTCCCGATCACCTTACCCTTTTTGTCCTTCAGAGGAACCTTGGTGGTGCTGCACCAGGTTTCGGAACCATCATCAAACATCTCGTGCTCGATGTCAGCCAGAATCGCTTGCCCCGTTTCCATGATTCTGCGTTCATCCGCCAACGCTTTTCGAGAATGCTCAAGCGAGAAGAAGTCAGCATCGGACTTACCCAACCCTTCACGAGGATCCGCAAGCCCAAATTTGTTTGCACAACTCTGGCTCAAACGGATAAACCGGCTTTCAGAATCCTTGAAGTAAACAGAATCAGGTACCGTTTCGAGAAGCGTTGCTAAAAGAAACTTCTCAAACTCAATTTGATGTTCGGCATCTTTCTGGTCGCTGACATCCCAGAACATGACCTGAATTCCCACCACCTCCCCCGCGGCACTATGCACAGGTGCCTTCCAAACCTCAGCATGGATCGTCTTTTCATTCCCAAGCTGATGTCGTTCGACGTTGTGGTACAGTTCACCCGAACGCATGACCCGGCGATCATCAGTCATATACTTTTTTGCGAGGTCAGCCGGGAACAAATCAAAGTCAGTCTTTCCAATCAGTTCAGCAACTGGAAAGCCAAGTTGATTACATGCCTGTGCGTTGGCGTACTGAATACGTCCGCGTGAATCCTTTCGAAGAACGCTCAGGGGCAGACTTTCCACCAATGAGTGGTAAACAGCCTCAGCATCGCGAAGTGCAGTGTCAAAAGACGACTCCAAACCGCCTTGAGATTTCTGCATGTGGGTCATGCCCACAACCACCAAACTGCCTTCCGCTGATCGGCTGCAATGCACTTGGTCTCGCACCACATGCGTCTGCTGCCGTGCATCCATCACACGAAATTCGCGATTCAGACAACTACTCTCTTCGTGCTTTTCGTGGTCGGCGAGAAAATCAGCAAACTGCTGCTGAACCCGTGCTCGGTCGTCGGGATGCACCGCGTCAGACCACAGCGTTGAGTCTGCCATCAACTCTTCGGCCGAACGGCCGTACAAATTTTTTGCGGCCGGATGTATCCACTGGAGGGTTCCATCCGGATGGGCGCTCCACGAGATTTCGCGAACCTCTTTCAGGATCGCGTCGGGAAGTTGCGGACCATCGTGCCCCAATCCGTTGTTGATCTCTGCGTTTGCCATAACTGTATAAACCGAGCCGGGCCCGCCGTTAGCATTGAATCAGCCAAACCATCAGCATTCCAATCATAAACAGTTTGGCATGGAAACAAGTCAACTTCCTATCTCTAAAAACCACGATTTCCAGTGAAAAACCGAGCGAGACGATCGTGCGGGCAATCTCGTTGACCGCTGGCGGCAAGCCAATCGCATCAACTGGAATGTTCCCCAAATCCAGTAAAAACCGAAGCCCAAGTCCCCCAACAACGAAGGGCTCGAAATAACGGTGGAAATCGACTGCAGACGAGGCAACCTGCGATGCACTGGAGCGACCAAATACACCACATGTTTTCGTGCATTCGAAAGACACTTGTGCTGCATTCCCCGCCAGCACTGCAGCCAGAAACGTATTTTCTACCGTTCTCCAGAAAACTTGTCCCGAAGAATACTGCGTGACACGGCGAGTTCCTTCCGGGTTGGAACGGATGTCCTTGCCTGATTCGCCTGCTGCTGAGTAGTCGCAGAGGGCGTTAAACCAGACTCAGGCAAAGGAAATGGATGGCCGCTCCCTCCAACCGCGTTCCGTGTTCATTCTCACGAAATGAATCTCACGACTGCAGCGTTGCAAAACTTTGCTTGACTACGCCGACATCCTAACGCCGTGCTACCTCGTGCTTGAGCGGAAGCCAGGCAGCATTATCCTGACTGCTGGCCACACATTGTTGAATGAAATACATCCCTTCCACCCCATCGTAGATATTAGGATAAAGTGTATCGCGACGTTCAAAGTTTTCTCCCGACGCTCGCTTTGCCATATCATCAAACGCTGCGGTGTAAACGTTCGCAAAGGCCTCGAAGAACGCTTCTGGATGACCAGCTGGCAATCGGCATGCACCAGCCCCTAATTCATTGGTGAAGGGAGCGTTGGGGTCACGTGTATAGATTTGGTGAGGCTTTCCATTTTGCCGGACAATCAATTCGTTGGGATTCTCCTGCCGCCATTTCAGCGATCCTTTGGTTCCATCAATCTCGATTTCGACATCATTCTCACGACCATGGCTGATTTGCGATGCGGTGACCGTTCCCAAACCCCCATTGGCGTAGCGGATGACAGCAGTTCCATAATCATCAAGCCGCCTACCTTCGACAAAAGTCTTGAGGCTGCAGCTGACTGACTCAGGCAGTTCGCCAGTCATGAACCGGCCAAGATTATAAGCGTGCGTGGCGATATCACCAAAAGCTCCGGCAGCACCACTTTTGCTTGGATCAGTCCGCCAGGCCGCCTGTTTTTGATCCTCAGTTTCCAACGAAGTTCGCAGCCACCCCTGGATGTATTGTGAACGTATCGCATTGATTTCGCCCAACTCGCCACCCAGAATCATTTCTCGCGCCTGGCGCACGAG
>JAPOKD010000923.1 GCA_029977825.1 Planctomycetota bacterium
AGAATAGAGAAAACAGGGGTTTGGGCAGTGAGTACCCCATCGGTTTACTAACGGAACGAAAATTTCACGGCATCAGGCAATTCATTGAGCGATTCAAGGCAAGTCCGCGACGAGCAACTCACACATGACCCAGCGGTTATGAAGGCGGTACGTTCGAACACGGATTTGCTGCACACATTGTTGGCGGAACTCACAGATGTGCGGCAGATCGTCGATGGTTCGACCAGTAGTGAGCAAACTTCTGGTGCTGATCAGAACGCCGATTCTGGTTCCAGCTCTGGGGATGGGTCTGCGGAATGGGAGGTGGAGGTCGTACAGTTGCGGCAGAAACTTCAGCGGTTGGAAACGAGGAATTCAGAGCTTCATTCTCAGAACGAGGAATTGGCGGCCAAGATTGCTGCTGCCAAAATTCAAGAAACTGCTCCCAAAAACTCCTCGGAAGCGGGGGAAATGTTGTCTTGGGAGGAACGCAAGCGGCTGATTTTACTGCAGATGGAAGAAGACTCCTTCGATGCGAATCAATTTGCTGCTTCATTGAGTACCGAGATCAACTCTGAGAAGGAAACGCCAAGTGCATTCATCGATCGACTTCGGCTGGAGATTGAGCATCGCGATGAAGAGATCGCTGAATTGCGTAATCTGCTGGATCAGCAAGCACAGGCACGCTCCGATGGGACCGCGATTGGTGCTTCTGCTATTGCTGATATGTTGGACGCGGACGAGCTGATCGCCCACGAACGTGCAAAGCTGCAGCAGCTACAAGCGGAGTGGGAAGAGAAATTCCGCGCGGGCGAGATCGAAGCGTCGCTGGAGCGAGCCAAGCTCTCACGAGAGCGGCAGGAGGTTTCCGCAAAGAAGCAGGAGCTTGAGTTGCAATTGGAGCAACTGCAGCGGGAGTATCGTCAGGCCAACGCAGCCGGTGGCAGCAGCTCTCGCCGTTGGCTGGCCAAGCTAGGCTTGGCCGACGACGATTCGTAGTGGCAGTTTCACTGCCCCCAAGACGTTTTGGTTACGTTAGAATGTCCGCTCTGGCATTTCCGATAACCTTCCCGTCTTTGAGTGAGATCTTCGATGTCCAAACCGAGCCGACGTGACTTTTTGGCCACTTCCGCCGCTGCAAGCGGGTCCCTGCTGCTTACCGGCACACGCGCCTCTGGGGCAGTCGAGGGTGCCAGCAATCGTGTCAGAATCGCAGTGGCAGGTTTGAATGGTCGCGGGCAAAGTCATCTGGCTGGATGGCTGGGGCAAGACAATGTCGAGGTGGCTTATGTCATCGACCCCGACGCGGATGTGCTTGCCAAACGCATGCAGAGCCTTGAAAAGCGTACCGAGGGTAAATTCCAAACCAAAGCGATCAGCGATGTTCGTGAGGCGTTGGATGATAAGTCGGTTGATGCAATCTCAATCGCAACGCCCAATCATTGGCATTCATTGATGACTATCTGGGGCGCGCAAGCTGGCAAGCATGTCTATGTCGAGAAACCCATGAGTCACGATGTTCGTGAGGGGCGAATCGCGGTTGCTGCCCAGAAAAAGTATGGTGTCGTAATTCAACATGGCACGCAGCGGCGAAGTGACGCTGGTATCGCCGGTCTGCATGAAGCATTGCAAAATGGTGATCTTCCGCGTCTGAAAATTTCCTACGGCTATTGTTGCAAACCACGTGGCGGGATTGGACACGAGCCTGTCGGACCGCCACCTGCGAACCTCGATTGGGACTTGTGGAAGGGACCAGCAGTCATCAGCGATTACCACGCCAATTATCATCCCTATGATTGGCATTGGTTCTGGAAGACAGGCAACGGTGACCTTAACAATCAGGGAACACACCAGCTTGATGTCGCCCGCTGGGCACTCGATCAAGATCAGACGCACCCGACACGTGTGATGGCGTTAGGTGGCCGTTTTCAGTGGGACGACCAGGGCGAAACGCCGAACACCATGTTCGGGCTCGCTGAGTACCCCAATGGTCAAATGGTGATCTTCAATGTCCGGAACGTGAATTATCCCAAGTACCAACGCCAAGTGTTTAATGAGTATTACCTCGAAGACGGCAGTAAAATTACCGGAGAGGGAAGTTACAAAATTCTGCGACCGGGAGCATCGAAAGCAGAGCCACTCAAGTTGCCGCGTGGAAAAGTCACTCCCGGTGGCAATTGGGGAGCATTCATCGCTGCGGTTCGTGCCAATGACCCGAGTATGGCTAATGGAAATGTGGAGGATGCGCATTACGGTTGTGTCATGGGCCACCTCATGAATAACTCCTACCGCTTGGGTGAAAAGGCACCGTTCAATGCCAAGGCAGGAAAATTCGGCGAAAATTCAGACGCATCCGAGCATTTCATGAAGTTGCATGAAGTGATGCGGGATGGCGTCGGGATTCCCGAAAACAAGGCGGAATATACCGTCGGTCCGTGGTTGACCTTTGACCCGAAAACTGAGCGGCATACCGGTGATCATGCCGAAGCTGCTAACGCCTTGCTGAAAGATCCAAATAACAAGGGGTTTGAGGTTCCCACGCTCGAGAGCGTTTGATCGAGAAAACCGCGGTTTGC
>JAPOKD010000925.1 GCA_029977825.1 Planctomycetota bacterium
CGGTGATGACTACGGGGATACGGCGTTCGGACGGCTGATTGGTTGGCTAATGTCAATCCGCATCACTGATCCATTGATTATCCTGTTCCGCGTTGCGCAACTGCCGCTATTCTGCGTAGCGGTATTTTTGCTGTGGACAAAATTCATACGTCCCGCACGTGGTGAAGAGCATGAAGCTGACATTGCCTGTCGACGAATGCTCAATCGGGCCGATCGCTTCTGCAGAAAGCATGAGCTTGTTCGGCGGAATAGCGAAACACTTAACCAGTTCGCTGATCGAGTCGAAGCTTTCTGTGCTTCCAAGAACGGACAGTTGAAGCAAACTGACCACCACCGGCTTCACGCATTACCAGGCTGGTATCGGCAGTTTGCCAGCGCGAGATATCAGGGGATTCGCCCCGCTCCGCTTGCCTAGGCAACGCAATCCCCCTCAGGAAGAACAAAGGAGACTCGCCGTAATCTCCCCCCAATCTCTTGCCACCTGACTCCTGCAGCGTGCCGACATGCACCGGTGCCCTCCAACAGCATCCCTTGGCCTGCGATGCAATCACACGAACGTGTCAAACGCCGACAGGTCCGAGGTGGGGGGACTGCCTGGTGGCAATTTCAATCGAAAGCAGATTCCAGCTCCGTGTTCACCGTCACGCACCTCAATCGCTCCGCCATGTTCTCGCATGATTTTCGCACTCACTGGCAAACCGAGTCCGGTACCACGCATCCCTTTGCGAGATTCGAACATTGAGAAGATCTTTTCACGATCTTCTTCTGCCACTCCCGGTCCATTGTCAACCACATCGACGGTCCAACCATCCAGATCATCGTAAGCAGTACTGACAAAGACCTTGCCTTGATGAGCTTCGCTTTCAATGCCGTTGGGCTCCGGCTCTTGCTCATGATTCTCATTGTTTTTTGAAGCCGCGGCAGTAGCATCAATGGCATTAGTCACAAGGTTCAAAATGGCGCGGTGCATGCCATCTTGATCAAATCTGGCTTCAGGAATTGATTCATCAAGGTGCTGGGCAAGAAGAACATCCATCTCACCAGCGCGGGTTTGCATCAACTCAACAACGTCTCGAACCGTTTCATTCAAATCCGCCTTGACCAATTCAGGCTCACGTTCTTTGGAAAAGGTGAGCATGTCCATCACCAAGTTGGAGATTCGATCCTGATTTCGATCAACGATTCCCCAACCTTTCCGGACTGCGTCCGTGTCATCGCGTTTCAAACCAGCTTCGATCAAATAGCTGCCGCCACGAATTCCCTGGAGGATATTTTTAACATGATGCGACAAGGTTGCAATCGTTTGGCCCATGGCTGCCAAACGTTCACTCTGGACCAACGCCGAATAGTAGAATGTATCTTCAATTGCCAGGGCAGCCTGATGCCCAATGGCAGTAATCAGTCGCAAATGGTCGTCGGTAAACTTCAACTGATGACCGGATTCGAGAAGTTTCCCGGGGGAAGTGTAAGTATCAACATAAATCGCGCCCACGATGTCATACCGGCCTTGCAAAGGCACACACAAGGCCTCCCGCACACCTGCCTGGACAATTGAAGCAGCCGCATCAAACCTCGAGTCCGCACGTGCATTGCTGGTTCGCACGCCCTCTTTCTTTTCCAACACAAAATCAAGAATGGTGTGACTGATAGAAATCCGCCGATCCTTCGCATCAAGCCCTGCCCGATCACACCGTGCTGCTGGCTGCAGCAACCGTGTCTCAGGATCTCGCAACATGACACATCCCCGGTCCGCATCGACCCAGTCGAATACGAGCGTCAATATTCGGTTAAGCAGTTCGTTAAGATCGTCGGTACGGCCCACAGCGATGGCGGTCAGGTACATAACCTCAAGCGAGCGATCACTTTCTGACTCACCCGGAGGTCCAACTAACACCTGCGAATCAGAACCGGATCTTGACAGTGAGGAGACAATTCGACTGCCATCTTCCTGACTCTTCAGGACGATATCAATTCCATGGGCAGCGTCCATTTCACGAGGCTGGCCAGCCCCCGTGAAAATCATCAGGGTTTCTCCAATTTCAACGCGATCGCCGCTGCGGAGAACATGTTTGAACACGAGTTCTCCATTGACCCGCGTCCCGTTGCTGCTGTTCAAATCCTGCAGTTCCCACGTGCCATCGTCCTGCACTCGCACCTCGGCATGTGCCCTCGATGCCTCGGAGTCAAACAACTGAATATCACTGCCGGCTTCCCGCCCCAACCGCAAAACGGCCTGCGACAGTTGAAAATGCCGGCCCTGATCCCGACCGCGGACGACAAACAGTGACGGCATGAGAATCCTGAAAACAATCGTGAATAACGACAAAACATCTGAGAGCAGCCTGCCCACCCCACCCACATCAGACAGGTTGCGAGCCGTACAGAACGAGTCGTAATATACCGTTTACGCACGTTGCAATCAGGCTGCCGAGAACAACTGCGTTGTGTATTTCTGGGTGACCATCTGGTGTTCATTTCACTGAAAACCGATTTTTCACCGTAACCTGCCGACAATCGGCAGTGAATAGATACAATAATGAACGCCTCTGGCA
>JAPOKD010000056.1 GCA_029977825.1 Planctomycetota bacterium
ATCGGCTGTCTTGCCGCTGCGCGGCAGGTGCCTCCACATTGAAAATGCATTTCCGTAAGCGGAGGCGAGTTCCATGCCGGGTAGAATTTAGTGGCCAGTGAAGCTCAATGAATGACAAAGCTGCTGAGCCATTGCCGCGATATTGCTTCTCGCCGCGATTTTGCTTCTCAACGGGTGCTTGTGAGGCGGAAACCGTTCGAGCAAAGCGGCGGGATTGTCGCGGTGATGCCCCGTCACCACGGCTGATTTCCTGTCACTTGGGGGAGATTCCCCGTTAGCCCCCGGTGACAGAAGTGATGCTTGCAGTGCGGAACTCAGCGACCCAACCAGGGCATGGCATCGGGAATAAGCCGATTTCGTACAGGCTCGGCTAATGGTTGCTGGTAGCTTGGAGGCCGTGTAGCAGCGTCGTAAGGTCCAATGTCGTTCTGAGGATATGGATCGTGCACCACCGCAC
Organism: Planctomycetota bacterium; assembly: GCA_029977825.1. Lineage (GTDB taxonomy): Bacteria > Planctomycetota > Planctomycetia > Pirellulales > Pirellulaceae > Rubripirellula. Next base: position 458 of record JAPOKD010000056.1, read on the forward strand.
TGGCTTGTTGCTTATTGAGCGGTCCCGGAGGTGTGAAGAAGCCCTGAAATCCACGGCATCCGATGGAAGACAGTATCGCGACCGTGCAAACGGTACTCAGCAAGAATCTGTTTCTGTTGCGAGCCATGATCGCGAATCCTTTCGAGTCAAGCGTGGGGAAGATCGGAGCGTACGAAGTTTTGAGGTCTGGAACCAAGAGGAATCCATTTCCTGATGGCAGAACGGCTTCGTTTTAATTTAGTAAATCAAGCTCCCCGTAGGACATCGTATTTCTCGTAGTCGTACCTCAAGCCGCTGGTGCAACTCATGGGCAAAATGTTTCACACGGGTTCCGATTGCCCCAGTCATTCGTTTCACGCTGGTAAGTGCATCTCCATGACTGTGCTATCTTTGTCCGCCAGAATGCTGCAATTCTGCATGGCAGCAGGCAGCAGAACGGTATCACCGGTAGTCAGGGCCATGACTTCCTCCCCAAAACGCAAGGTTGCTTTACCCTTCGGAATCGTCACGATGTGAAACTTCTCATCGTGGCCCAGATCCGCCTCTCCCTTTTCCAATAAGTTCAAAATGAACTTGTCGCAGGACACGATTGTCTGCCAGCCCTCGATTTCGGGGTCACTGGTTCTTGCCGCTACAGGCCCGCTGGAAAAATCAGTCACTTCTACCCCTTGTTCGATGTGTAAAGGTCGTGACTTTCCCTGTGAATCGGTACGATTCCAGTCGAACAGTCGGAACGTGGTATCGCTGGATTGTTGAATTTCAGCTACCAGCAGGCCGGCACCCAATGCGTGTACCGTACCAGCAGGGATGAAAACGATATCTCCAGCTGAGGGATGGAACGAATGGAGGGCATCCTCAGTTGTGCCGTTCTTGATGGCAGCTTGCAGGGTACTCGAGTCAACGCCTTCCTTCAGACCTGCGTAAATCAGGCTCTCTGGTGCGGCCGCAACGATGTACCACGCCTCTGTTTTGCCAAGATCTGGCATGGGCATTTTCAACGCATATTCATCGTCAGGGTGGACCTGAACCGATAACACGCGATTGCAGTCCAGATATTTCAATAAAAGGGGGAATGAATCCATGCCCGTTTTGCTGCCCAGCAGCCAGTCAGCGTTGTTCCGGATTAACTGTTTGAGGGTTTTCCCGGCAAGTACGCCGTTTTGCACAATGCTCTGATCTTCTCCATGATCGACCACTTCCCAGCTTTCGGCATAGTCCGCGGCAGAGCCAATCGGTTTCTTGAGGTGGTCACCCAAAAGGCGGCCGCCCCAGATTGTTTGTTTCAAAACTGGGGCAAAAGTTAACGGATAAGGTGTCATTTCGCTGTTTTGTCCGATTTGAGGCTGCGATATGAATCTGAATATCGACGTGTAACGCAGGCGATTCGGCGTCGGGCTGCTACAATAGTGGTGGGCGTCGGGAGAGCAGGTGCACTGGCTGATACGGGGCCTTGGTGTTCGATGCCCGTGCAACGCTGTACAAAGCTTAGCTCCCAAAGATTGATTTGAAACTGTGAGGCCGTGGTAGCCACCGCGCCGCGTATGTCACTTGTGTGGCTATTGTACTGACCGTTGCAGCTTTACCTTCAACAGACATTAACTCCGCCCGTTTTTCCGGCTATCTTGTCAGATCTTGACGGGATTGCGAATTGCCCTCCCCCCCTCCTATCGTATCCTTTCACCCTTCAATCCGAACACTGAGATTTGATTCGTGGAAAAGCTGTCGCGTCCGAAGGACGACCTGTTTGAAAATTCGACGATGACGTTCGGGGAACACCTCGAAGATCTACGTCATTCTTTGTTTTATGCCATGATTTGGTTGGTTGGCGGGCTTTGCGTTGGCCTGTTTTTTGCCAATGAAGTGGTGCGATTTGTGCAGATGCCGCTTGAGGGAGCAATCGAGCAGTTCAATGCTGATCGAGATTTACATCGGCTTGGATACGATCCGTCGGATGAGTCAGTTCAGGAACTGCACAAGTTCTTGGCCAAGAACGCTCTGGTATGGGAAATCATCTACGAGGTGCCCGAAGAGTTTCAGGCATTAACGATGGATTCATTTGTGCCCAAAAAGGAAGCGGCGGCTCAACCGGAAGAAACCGGGGGCTCGCAGGAACAAGCCAAGGGTGACACAGGGGCCGAGCAGTCAGCATCTGAGGGTGTGGTTGATCCCGCTGAAATGGCAAAAATTCTTGATTCATTGCCGAAAACCCTGGAGCCGAAAATTCAGCTGCGAGAGAACAAAACCAGTTTGAGCTCGCTGAAGATGGAAGAACCCTTCATGATCTGGGTCAAGGCTGGCTTGATTGTCGGTGCGATCGTTGGCTCACCTGGCATCTTTTATCATCTATGGGCATTTGTCGCTGCTGGACTCCATGCTCACGAGCGGAAATATGTTTACATCTACCTTCCTGTCAGTGTCACCCTGTTTGTTTCAGGTGTGATCTTGGCATTTTTTCTGGTTCTTCATTTTGTTTTATCATTCCTGTTGGCCTTCAACGGCAGCATGGATGTGGCGGTCGAGCCTCGGCTTTCCTACTACGTCAATTTTGTACTTCTGTTACCGCTAGGATTCGGCATTGCCTTTCAGTTGCCGCTCGTCATGCTCTTTCTGCAGCGAATCGGTCTGTTTGAAACTCAATCGTACGTTGAGAGTTGGAAAGTCGCAGTGCTTGTGATCTTTTTCGTAGCCATGATTGTCACACCTGCTGATGTGACCAGTATGATCGCGCTTGCGATACCGCTGATCTTTCTCTACGCGTTGGGTATTCTGATGTGCAAGTTCATTCCGCGCGGCCGTGGCTTGGGGAGTGACGCTTATGATCCCGCGTGATCGCTCAGGCGTTCTTCAATAATGCGTCCACGCCTGATTGTTTCCTTGGCCGTGAGTTCGCCAGCCTCGATAGACAATGCGGGTTGAAAAAAATGAACGGTGCACTTGAGGGTAGCCGCTTGTCTGGAAAGAATCTGCAAGGCTTCTTTTGTTACCACCGCCTCGTCAGCATCAACCGCAAGATCTAGCCACAGTTGTAACTCTGCCTTGTAGTGAAGTAACGCATGTTGAATGCCTTCGATCTGTTCGATGTCGTGTTCTATTGATGCAGGGTATATTTTGCGGCCTGATGGGAGAATGATGACATCATCCACTCGACCCAGAATTCTGAGTTGCCGGGTTTTGCGGTCACGTTCAACCAAGTCGCCAGTAGCAAGCCAGCCATCATCTGTCATTCTGTGGTTTGTTGCTTCCTGTTGCCTCAGGTAACCCAGCATTGAATGCTGGCCACGAACAAAAAGTTGTCCCTGCTTGATCGCGATTTCCCAGCCTTCCACGGGTTCACCAACGAGACCCGGCATGGCGTTGAAGGGGGTTGCGCTGCTGATCACAGGTCCAGCCTCCGTGAGGCCGTAGCCCTGTATTACCGTGACACCGCGTTCGTTCCATTTCATGAAAGACACGGTGTCTAGAGGTGCACCACCACAGCCGAGTAAGCGTAAGTTAACTAGATTTGCGGGAGGCGATTGAAGCATCCTGCTTGCTACTGCTGGGACGGTGTTGATCAAGTGGGGCCGGAGTTCCTTGAGTCTGCGGAGCATGCTCTGATAGCCAAGGCACAGTGCAAGAGTGCAGCCACTCAGTAGCCAAGTGCCGAAATCACAGGTCCTCGCATAGGCATGCGATATTGGAAGCATGGTCAGCCGGAGGTCGGATTGTTGCTGCGGTACCGCTTTTAGTTTTGCCGCCGCATTGGCGTGCAAACTTTCAGCTGAGAGTTGAACCGCGAGTGGTTCGCTTGTGGTGCCACTGGTCCAGAGGATCAGTGAGGCCTTTTCTGACCTCGGTGGTAACTTCCCGGGGTGACAGTTGTTTGCTGGATGTGACCATTTGCTGTGATTTGATCCATCAGTCGATGAACTGTCAGCCGCCTCGACGAGTTCAGTAGCGATTTGCCGCTTGAAGTGATCATCTATCCAGATGCCGCCAATGTAATTCCGTCGACGCAGCAGTTCGCTGGATTCCATGCGACGGTCAAGCGGAGCTTCCGTCATACCCAGCTTCATTGACGCCAGCGCGATCACGATGTCAGCATCAGAATTGTCACTCGCGTGTGTGATGCAACGAACAGTAGTCGTGGTGCTGAAAACTGTCGCAATCCGATCAGCAATTTGATCGACGACAACTGAGAGTGCACGCCAGGAACATTCGCGTGCCGTATTGCTGGTAGAATCCAGCAGAAGTGCGGCAGCATCAGGTCGAGAATCAACCTGATGCTGAAACGCTTTGTAAAGTGCATTTTCGGACACGGTTCCGTGAATCATCCTAGTCGGGGTTCAGTGCCGGTCCGTCACTTTTCGTTGAGCTGTTACGCGGTTGCGTTAAGTGTGTCCCGCAGCTTGGCACCATTTCCGGCTTGACCGAATGCCGTCATGCGTGCGACACAAACCTCTTTCATTGCTGTACGGGCTGGCTTCAAATAAGCACGTGGATCGAATGCGGAGGGGTCTTCCTGAAGAACTTTGCGAATTGCACCCGTGATCGCCATGCGACAGTCAGTGTCGACGTTGATCTTTCGAACACCACTCTTGATACCACGCTGGATTTCTTCGACGGGCACACCGTAGGTCTGCTTCATTTGGCCACCGTATTGGTTAATGATGTCCTGCAGGTCCTGCGGAACGCTACTGCTGCCATGCATCACAAGATGAGTGTTAGGAAGCTTCGCGTGGATTTCTTCGATGCGTGTCATCGCCAGAACTTCACCCGTTGGCTTGCTGGTGAACTTGTAAGCACCGTGGCTTGTTCCAATAGCGACTGCCAATGCATCAACGCCAGTTTCCTCGACGAAACGTGCTGCTTCGTCTGGATCTGTCAGCAGTTGCTCGCGGCTCAATTCACCAACGGCTCCATGGCCATCTTCTTGCTCTCCCTCACCGGATTCAAGTGACCCGAGGCAGCCGAGTTCGCCTTCAACGCTCACGCCTTGGGCGTGAGCGAGTTTTACGACCTCTGCTGTGACTCGGACGTTGTAGTCAAAGTCAGCAGGCGTCTTGCCGTCTTCTTCCAGAGATCCGTCCATCATCACGCTTGTGAAGCCGTTGTCGATCGCTGACTGGCAAGTAGACGGACTGTTCCCGTGGTCCTGATGCATCACGATTGGAATGTGGGGATAGAGCTCGGTTGCAGCCACCATGAGGTGCCGCAGATAGGCATCCTGAGAATAGGAGCGAGCACCGCGGGACGCCTGAATGATCACAGGAGAATCAGTTTCCTCGGCTGCCTCCATGATCGCCTGGATCTGCTCCATGTTGTTGACGTTGAAAGCGGCGACGCCGTAATCATTCTCGGCTGCGTGATCGAGGACGACGCGAAGAGGAACCAAAGCCATGAGCTCAAACCTAAAGTGCGGGGGGGACGAGTTGGGTGAACGAGAGGGAATTATCGCGGCACTCAGTAAACTCGCAAGGTCCTAGCCGCTGGCGGGTGAATTTGCTCCTTTAGGCCGCTGCTGTGGAGTTCCTGTCCACCTTTTCCTGCTCTGAAATCGTCCCTGAATTCGATGGCAAGGGTGGGTATCGGCTCTGTGCCCTGTTTTTTTGCTGCTCGCGGAATGCAGGACTCGTTTCACAAACGGTGGATTTCTGGGCACGCTAGCCGGCAAACCGGCGCACATCCCGGTGGTCACGAAGTTTCGGAGTCTTGGAATCGACTTTTGGTCATGCCAAAGGCATCACGGTGCGATCGCTTGAGTGGCAAATCACTTGAATGGCAAGTCGTCGGACGGTCTTTCTGGCAAGCTGCCTTGCCCATGATGCTGAACTGCGGGTTTCCAGTGCACGTTATCGCTTTGGCTGTAGGCAGTGGTTAGCCTTAGGATGCATCCGGACGGCTGAGTTTTTGAATGATTTTGTCAACATCGTAAACGCAACCACCCCACGTTCCACCGCCTGCCTGTTGCAGCGCGGCCCACAGTCGGGTGTCGTCTGGCATATTGGGATCAACGCGGAGGTTGGGATGGGGTGAGCGGCTGGCCAGCACTTGTTCGGGTGGTTCGTCTTTTTGCGAATGACCGGCGATCAAATTGACGTGTCCCTCGAGGGTTTGGCAATCGACCACAATGTCAATCATGTCTCCGTCACGCACCTTGGCGATCGGTCCGCCTGCCAACGCTTCCGGCCCGACGTGCCCAATGCAGGCTCCAGTGCTGACACCAGAGAATCGTGCATCAGTAATCAAGGCGACGTCTTTTCCGAAAGATAAATACTTCAGCGCGGAAGTAATTTGATAGGTTTCTTCCATGCCGCATCCAATCGGCCCGCGGCCGATCAAGACAATTACGTCCCCAGCTTTGATGTTGTTATCTGTTTGCCCTTTAATTGCCTTGATGGCGTCTGGTTCTGAAGTAAATACCCGTGCGGGACCACGCTTTCGATAAACTCCATCCTTATCCAGGACAGTGGGATCAATGGACGTTGCTTTGATCACCGAGCCTTCGGGGCAAAGATTCCCTTCGGGAAAGCATACGGTGCTTGTGAGGCCAATTTGTTTCGCCCGCGCCGGTGGAATGATTACGTCATCTGCTTCGACACCATCGGCTGCACGTAGATGCTCTCGGCAGATTTCTCGTCGATCACATCCTTTCCATTCATCCAGTAATTCGTTCCAAGTCATTCCACTGACGGTCTTGGCGTCGGCCTTGAGCAAACCAAGTTCTCGCAGGTGCCACGCTACTTCCGGTACGCCTCCAGCGAGAAACAGCTGAACCGTTGGATGGCCTTTTGGGCCATTGGGAAGGCAGTCGACGAATCGGGGAACCAGCTGATTGATATCGCGAAACGCGGCTGCGTCCGGTCTTTCAAGGCCTGCTGCTGCCGCGATGGCGGGTATGTGGAGCAGAAGATTGGTGCTTCCTCCAACTGCAGCATGGATCAGCATCGCATTGTAGATTGCATCTGCTGTCAAAATATCTCGAAGCGTTTCTTTTCGATCGACCAGACTGCGGGCAGCATCTGCCGAGTCCCGTGCAAGTTGCATCCAGATGGGTTGTCCACTCGGAGCGAGCGCTGCGTGTGGTACTGTCATGCCCATTGCTTCAGCAACGACCTGGCTGGTTGCTGCCGTGCCTAGAAATTGGCAGCCGCCACCTGGTGTTCCACAAGCCCGGCACCCTTCCAGTGATGCTTCCTCAAGTGACATTTCGCCTCGGCTGTAGCGGGCGCCTATCGTTTGCACTTTACCGGCGTCTTCCCCAACGGTGGGTGGTAAGGTGACTCCACCGGGAATAAGTACACTTGGTGAAGTGTTGCAGCCAGCAAGGGCCATCATCATGGCCGGCAATCCTTTGTCACATGTGGCTATACCGATGATACCTTTTCGTTGTGGAAGTGACCGGATCAGCCGCCGCATGACGATGGCAGCATCATTACGATACGGCAGCGAGTCGAACATTCCATAGGTTCCCTGGCTTCGGCCATCGCAGGGATCGCTAACGAATGCTGCAAACGGGACTGCATCATGTTCCGTCAGTTGTTCTGCAGCTGCCTGCACCAGCAAGCCAACTTCCCAGTGGCCGGTGTGGTATCCCAATGCGACGGGCGATCCGTCTGAGTTGCGAACACCACCCTGAGTGCTGAGGATCAGGTATTGGTCGCCAAGTACTCGGCGGGGGTCAAAACCCATCCCTACGCTTTGGGTCAGGCCAAAAATATCACCACTGCTCCAGTGGCGGAGTATCTCGTCACTCAGGGGTAACTTTCCAGTTGGACCGGGCGCGTGTGTGTCGAGTGTCTCTACATTCGGCGATGAGAAGAAGTTTTGCATGGATGCAATAGCTTTCGCGGACCCACGATAAAGGAGAACGTGGGGTGTAAGGGCAAGATTGACTTCTGTCTGGACAACGACAGTGACCCAGAGGTTATCAACCGCGTCCACCAAGTACCAATGCATCCAACAACTGAAACCGGGTTAACGGCGTCGTTTGACTTTCCGATGCATCGGATTCAGGCGTTTTTTTGCCGGTGCCTCCGGAGTCTCGGGTTCTTGGGCTTTCTGCACCACGGGAACCGCTTCGAATCCTTCGATGGAATCGCGTTTGAGTTCCTTGTTGATCCGTTGCTCGATACTCGTCAGTACCTCACCCTCACCAGGAACAACGAAGGTGAATGCGATTCCTTCACGTCCCATACGGCCGGTCCTGCCAACGCGGTGGACGTAGTCATCGCAATCTTGTGGCACATCATAGTTGATGATGTGTGAAATGGTGCTGATATCAATGCCGCGTCCCACAACGTCCGTGGCGAATAAGATTTTCAGTTTGCGGTCTCGCAAGCTTTGTAGCACTCGGTCTCGTTCACGCTGCTGCATATCCCCATGCATGCTGCCACAATTGTCATGCGTGTGACTGAAATGTCGATACAGGCGGTCAGTGCCACGTTTGGTTCGACAGAACACAATCGCCTGTTCGGGGTTTTCCCGCTTCAACAGATGATCCAGAAGAGTTGATTTCCGGTCATGGGCTACGGTGAAGTAGCGTTGTTCAATCGTCTCGACCGCCATCTCATCCTTGCAGCAATCAATGACACTTGGTGTCACCATGTAGGACTCTGCGAGACGCCGCACGGTTGGGGGAAGTGTTGCTGATAGTAATAGTGTTTGTCGATCACGCGGACACTTCCGCAGGATTCGCTCGATCTGCGGACGAAAACCGATGTCCAGCATTCGGTCGGCTTCGTCGAGAACAACGCACCAGACGCTGTTGGTTCTCAGTGACTTACGCTGCAGGTGATCATGCAAGCGTCCCGGTGTACCGACAACGATTTGCACACCATTCTCGAGTTGCCGTAGCTGACCGTTGATGTTTTTTCCCCCAGCCAATACCGCGATGTCGGTGTCGACCCCCCATGCCAAACGCTGGGTTTCCCTGCCAACCTGGTCAGCCAACTCACGGGTGGGGACAACAATGATCGCCTGCGGATCTCTGCAATCTTCGAGAGAATCGAGCTGTTCAAGAATTGGAATCGCAAAAGCTGCGGTTTTTCCTGTGCCCGTTCGGGCCTGCCCAATCACGTCCTCACCGTCCATTGCGAGCGGGATCAATTGAGCTTGGATGGGTGATGGGGTACTGAACCCCGCTTTTTTCACTGCCCGACGCATAACCGGCGATAAATCGAGCTCGTCAAATGACTCGACAGTGTTTTCGGTTGCACTGTTTTCGGTTGCACTCATGGTTTCGGCTGTTTGATTCATGCAGGCAGTGTAGCGTTCTGGCCTGATTTACACTACGCGGAAATAATACGGCAATTTGGGCTGGTCACGGCGAGCTCGGTATCAAGTCGGTTGTCAGTGTTGCCACACCATAGCCTGCTTGGGCTTGTGGAGGGATTTGGGTTCTCAGCGAGACCTGCTGACTTTGGGTTTGTCACCAGTATTTGGCGAGTTTCCTGACGTATTGGAAGCGTTTGATGGGACTTGTTGGAATCGAGTGGTCAGCCCAGTGCTAACACGAACACAATTAGGGGTACTCAGCGTTCGGCTGTTGTTTGACAAAAATAAGGAGGCTAAAATCAGCGGACTTGGGAAAATTGACCCTGTTCCACGAATTCACCTCGCGATCGAGTCCTGTTATGCAACGCATCTTCTGTCTGACCCTGCTTCTGGCGTTTCTCGCTGTAGGATGCAACAAGTCATCTGATAACGACTTGCGAGTCATGGTGGACGCCGATAGTGGTGATTCCACGGTGGCGCAGGGTGACGGTGCAAAAGATACTGACAAGCCAAGCGTTGCTTTCGTGACAAACCAAATCGCTGACTTTTGGAAGATTTCAGAGGCTGGTTGCGGCGACGCTGAGAAGGATTTTGACGCTGAGGTTGAGGTGCGGATGCCGTCGCAGGCTACTGCTGTTGAGCAGAAGCGAATCGTAGAAGACCTGATTACATCAGGTGTCCAAGCGATTGCGATCAGCCCAATTGATGCCGACAACCAGGTGGACTGGCTAAATTCCATTGCAGCGAAAGTTCCTTTGATCACACATGATTCGGATGCCCCTGCCTCCGATCGGTTGATGTATATCGGAATGGATAATTATGCTGCCGGTCTGGCTTGTGGTGAGTTGGTGAAAGAGTCATTGCCGGATGGCGGCAAGGTGATGTTGTTCATCGGGCGTCTTGAGCAGGACAATAGCAAATTCCGACGACAGGGTGTCATTGATGCCTTGCTGGGACGCGAACGGGATATGGATTATTACCGGAGTCAACCTGACGCGTGGGATCCCGTGGATACCGAAATTTCCGACGACAAGTACACCATTCTTGGTACGATCACCGACCAGGGAAAACCTGAAGTAGCCCAATCAAAGGCCGAGGATGCCCTAAACACGTATCCCGATATCAATGCCATGGTTGGATTGTTCGAGTACAACCCGCCGGCCTGCTATAAGGCGCTCGAGAAGGCAGGCAAACTTGGCACTGTCAAATTGATCGGGTTTGATGAGAACGACATCACTCTTCAAGCAATCAAGGATGGAACCTGTGCAGGAACAGTCGTGCAGAATCCATATGCTTACGGTTATGAATCGGTGCGTGTTTTGACAGAGTTGTTGAAGGGTGATGAGAACGCCATTCCAGAGAGCAAGTATCTGGATATTCCACCGCGTCCAATCACAAAGGACAACGTAGATGAGTTCTGGGCTGATTTGAAAGCCAAAAAAGGACAGTAACGTCTTGCCTGAACTCCTTCTCTCTCAAACATCGCGGCGGATCCATGCCTGAGGTTGATACGCCACTTCTTGAGGTTCGGAAAATCGGAAAGCAGTTTCCGGGGGTCCGCGCGCTGCATGATGTTGATCTGAGTGTTCGGCAGGCAGAAGTGCTTGCAGTGATTGGAGAGAATGGTGCCGGGAAAAGCACCTTGATGAAGATTCTTGCGGGTGTGCAGATGCCTGATCGTGGGCAGGTCTTGATCGATGGAGAGACGGTTACGCTGGATTCTGTCAAGGCATCGTTGGATAGCGGCGTCGCTCTGATCCATCAGGAATTGAATCTCGCAGAAAACCTCCAGGTTGGTGAAAATATCTACTTGGGCCGAGAGCCGAACCGATTCGGTTTCATTGACCGAAAGCAGATCAATGCCGATGCAGTCAAGGTGCTTGAGCAGATCGGATTGGCGGTGGAGCCAACGACTCCCCTGAGTGACCTGTCCATCGGTCAGCGGCAGATGGTCGAAATCGCGAAGGCAATGTCGGTTGGTGCCCGGGTGCTGATCATGGATGAACCGACCTCCAGTTTGTCCAGTGCCGAGGCGGAGAGGTTGTTTGAGGTTGTCAAGGATTTGCGAACCCGAGGTGTCAGCGTTATCTACATCTCGCACCGTTTAGGAGAAGTCAAAGCTCTGTCCAACCGTGTCGTGGTGCTTCGTGATGGAGAAAATGCAGGTGTCCTGGGGTCTGACGAGATCACTCACGACAACATGGTCAGGTTGATGGTGGGGCGGGATGTTTCGCAGTTTTATTCTCGTGAGACGCTGCCGATTGGTGACGTTGTGTTGTCAGTTGAGGGGCTCCGTACGCCGACGTGGCCTGAGCACGAAATTGCGTTTTCAATTCGCCAAGGTGAAATCGTCGGGATTGCAGGCCTTGTGGGCGCAGGACGCACTGAAATGTTGCGGACCCTATTTGGGGTCGATTATCCAGTTGCTGGTACAGTTGCAGTCGCTGGGAAAAAGATTGATTTGAAATCACCGATTGCAGCGATCGAAGCTGGTATCGCGCTAGTGCCAGAGGATCGTAAGCTGAACGGACTGGTGATCGATATGAGTGTGCGGCACAACATCAGTCTTGCTGCTTTGTCACGCAATCGCCTGGCTGGTGGTTTCTTGAATCGAGCGATTGAGAACCGTGACACAACACAGATGATTCGCGATCTGCGAATCAAAACACCCAATGACGCCCAGATCACACGCTTTCTCTCGGGTGGGAATCAACAGAAAGTTGTATTGGGAAAGTGGCTTTCCATGATGCCAAAAATTCTGCTGTTGGATGAGCCAACCCGCGGTATTGATGTAGGGGCGAAACAGGAAATCTATCAACTGATGGAAAAACTCGCCAAAGAGGGACTCGCCGTTCTATTCGTTTCAAGTGAGATGGAGGAAATCATGGGTATGAGTGATCGTACTATCGTGATGCATGAAGGGCGGATCACCGGCGAGCTTCAGCGTTCTGAATTGTCGGAAGAGTCGATCATGCAGCTAGCGACAGGTAATGCAAACAAAGTGGCAACGGTGACGAATTGATGAATGCAAAATCGCTTGGTATTTTCGGCCTGTTGGTGATGCTTTTCGTGTTCATGGTCCTCATGACCTCGGACTCATGGACCAATATTTTCAGCAGCACTTTTTTGCAATCCAATAATCTGGAAAATCTGCTCCGCCGGGTTTCGATGTATGGTCTGCTTGGGATCGGTGTTGCGTTTGTTATTATCACCGGTGGGATTGATCTGTCGGTGGGTTCCATTGTCTGTCTTGCCGGTTGTCTGCTTGGGATCTTTTTGCAGGTTGATTATCAGCCAGCATCTGTCTTTGAAGTGCACCGTGCAAAAGTGGCAAGTGATATGCTGCTTGTGCATGGAAACGCGGACGGAGTCTATAAAGTGGGTGACAGACTCCGGATGTATCGGGGACGGCAACCGGCGTTGTTGACCGTCCAAAATGTGGAACCTGTGCAGTTGGCTGACTCAGAGGGTGAATCGCTTGGCATCGGTACTGTCCTGAAAGTGCAGGGATTGACCCGTGATGAGGATTCTGGGCAAGTTGCGAAAGCGTTTGAGATTCTGGATTTCGGGCAAGCTCAAGGAGGTCAGGCGGCTTGGGTCCGCATCACAGGAGTACCCTTCGAATTGGCGGCTCGAGATCGTATTGCTTTTTTTCACCCGAGTTTGGGTTTGAAAGATCTAGTGGTGCGTAAAGCTTCACGTGAAGGTGAAGTGTCAAAAGTGGAATTCGAGCAGGCTCTCGGAGAACGCTTTTCAAAAGAATGGATGGCAATGCCAACTGCCCGCAAGCAGCGGATGGCGATTCCGATCGCGATCATGTCCGTTCTGGGGATCGCTGGGTGCCTGGGTCTGTTACACGGACTTCTGGTGACTCGCGTTCATCTGCAACCGTTTGTGGTCACACTTTGTGGGCTGTTGATTTATCGCGGGATTTCGCGGTGGCTTGTGGATGATAATCCCGTCGGCTTCGGAATCGAATACAAGGAGACTCTCAGCCCGCTCGGTTCAGGGAAACTGTCTTTGTTTGAATGGGGAACAGGAGATTCAGTACAGACCTTTGGAGTCCCCTATCCGCTCTTTGTGTTTCTGTTTGCAGCCGTCATTGCAGCAGTGTTTCTCAATTTGACGATTTGGGGACGCTACCTTTTGGCGTTGGGAAGCAATGAGGAAGCGGCACGTTATAGCGGGATTCGAACTGAAAGGGTCACCATACTGGCTTATGTGATTTGCACCATTTCAGCTGCAACCGGTGGTATCCTCTTTGCTCTCGATTCCGGTTCGATTTCACCGTCAAGCTTTGGTAACTTTTACGAACTTTACGCGATTGCAGCTGCCGTGCTTGGTGGCTGTAGCCTTCGCGGTGGAGAAGGATCAATCTTTGGAGTGATCGCTGGAACTGCGGTAATGATGTTGTTGAATAACTTGATCCTGTTACTGAAAATTCCTGACCGTCTGGAGTTCACGATTATTGGTTTGGTGATTTTGCTTGGCGTCACACTTGATGAAACTGTGCGTCGTATTGCTGCCAGGCGACGTGCTATGAAGTCGGCTCAGAGTTAGTCATCTGAGTGGGGGTTGCAGAAGTTTTATTTGATGGTGGATGTCCTGTGTCACCAGCCGAAAACGCAGCAGCAGCTGAATCTGTAACGCTTTCAACTTTGTTCCATGCTGGTTCAGTTGAGGCTGAGAGTTGACTTTCTGGAGGCATCGTCAGCGTAATGTTAAACCTTGACGTTACCGCTGATCTTTCTTGAGCGGGAGGAATTGCGCATTAGGCATTTTTTTCGTGCTGACGGCGAAACGCTTCGATCGCTATGACCCGTACATTTGGGACAAGGTGTAGCTGTCCGGGGCAAGCCGCCTCAAGTCGAAGTTCATTTGTTGGTGGTGCTGGCCATTGCCTGTCGATTTTCTGAAATAGGCAAGCAAACCCTCGATTCTCTGATGGGGGAGTCCAGACTTTCGACGGATTTTTACTGTGTCCAAATCTCAACTCCAAAAATCAACTGGACATCGTTTTACGCCTGTTCGTCGACAGACTCATCAGTCGGCGCTGAATTCGGCTGCGCATCTGATGAGCGAAACCGCCCATGATTTGCGTTCTCCGCTGACGACGGTGCAGGAGTCCATGCGTCTTGTCAGGGATGGCGGAAGCGGAAATCTGACATCCGAGCAGCTTCTTTATCTGACATCAGCCATTGATCAATGTGATTGCATGTTTCAGATGATTGATGAAATGCTGCAGTTGGAACGATTGCGTACCGGTATTCCCCGTATTGACCGACAATGGGTTTCGATATCCGAGATCCAAGAGTCGATTGCTGAGACGCTTCGTCCGTGGGCGTTACCCAGAAAAATTGATGTCCTCTGGGACATCATGCTCGATCCGGAAACGAAGGTCTATGCTGACCTGCCACTTGTTCGACGACTTGTTGTGAACTTGGCAACCAATGCGATTCGAGTAAGTCCCGAAAATGGCGTGGTTCTAGTGCAGGTGCAACGCTCCCGTGGCAGCAGTTCAGTGCGATGGGCGATCATCGATCGGGGAGGTGGAATAAAGAGGAAGGTTTTGCAACGGATGTCTTGTGACAATGAATCCGCTGATGGTACCGCTGCCGTCATTGAATCAATGGGTGGTGGTGAGGGAATAGGCTTGCTCATCTCACGCCAATTGGCAGCTTTGCATTTTTCTGACTTGCAGATCTGCTCCCGGTTTGGCCAAGGCACAGAGGTGTCATTTGCCACGGTCTCGGGAGGTCCGAGAGGCGCTGCAGACGCTTGGTCGAATTGGCGGACGGAAAACAGTCGCACCCCACTCAAGCCACGGTACTATGATGGACGCTTGCACAGAGTCGATCAGGGCAATCATGTTGCTGACAC
>JAPOKD010000453.1 GCA_029977825.1 Planctomycetota bacterium
CACGGCGTGTAGTGAATCCACATTCATGGCATGTCAATAAAAGCCGCATCTGATCTTCGAGGAATGACACCTACGTCTGCCAAGTGATCCTCAACGAACTCCTGATAGCCGAACCAGCATCTATCGACACCAAGTCATGGGATGCTCAACGATGTGTGTTTTGCATTCGTCAATGCAAAGCACGTTAGGCAACGAGAGTGCGAGTAGGGATTTTTTTCTGCTGCTGCGCTGTATCACCCTTCGGCCTGTTGAGACTTACTTCGCTGCCTGAGCGGCATGCGTTTTACCCATTCCGGACTGATGAAAATCATGTTGGCTGCAATCATCATGACGCCAAAAGTAATCATCCCCAACGCCAATGCTATTCCAGCGTGTACAAGAACCGCCATCGCAATAACAAATGGACGTGTCAACCGCGGCCATACAAGAGCACAGTAGAAGATTTCCCAGAACAGGGTGACGTGGGTCATTGCGCTGAATAGACGTGGATAGCCAGAGATCCATGTCATGTCCAATGACTGATATTCATAATTACTGACGGAATACCAGACCGCAGTTCCGTCCCACCATGTTTCCCCGCGAGCTTTGCTGATCCCACCAAACAGGTAGATCACACAGAGATGCAACTGCATCAATCGGGTAGCAATGTTTGCCAACACCGAGGCTTTTGCTTCCGGAAAAATCCAATGCCAAAAGCGTCCTCGGTCATCCGAGGTAAACCGATCACGCAACCATGCATCGACACTGTAGCAACTGCCCGACGGAGCAAGCATCAGGTACATCGCCGTGTAAGTCAGAATTTGATCAAACCCGAATAGTGCCCCGGTAAGACGATGCAAGTACATAAGTTGCAGGAACCAAGCCAAGGGGGAAGTGATTCTGGTCAAAATCCCGAGGGCAAAACACGCAGTCACTGTTATCGTGAAAAGATGGTGTATCCAAAGCAAAACCGGACTGCTGATGAACCACAGATATGTCCTGCCGAAGTCAGAGGTACCAAATGTACCATCGTGCAGTTGCCTGGCCGTTTCATTATTTATCCACGCTGTATCCCCAAGAAATGATGACAGATCCGTTGCCAAAACGAGATGGGAATACAGCAGCATTACTCCCGTAATGATTCGCAGGATTGAAAGAGTATGAGGCAAACGCGGTGTGAACCAGAATTGGTCCCATGCATCAACATACCCGAGCAGCCAATCCTTGACCGATCCGCCAGCTTGGTTCCGGTGTTGGTTCATTGGTCCGAACCTTGCTCAATTGGCTGATCAAGCAAGACACGGTACAGACGCCTGTCCGTCAGTTCTATGGGCTGCTGCTGGTAATCAATCAAATCGGGAAGCAGATGTTCGATGCGTCGAATGGCAACCTGTTCATCGGGATGCTCTTGCTTCAAGTGATCGACAATCGACTGCTGAACATGCTTATAACGGGCTCTCAACAGTGACCAGTACTGGGCTTCCTCACGATTCGCCTCTTTCAGCTCCGCCGACGGGCCGGGCGGCTGGTAGATTTCATGCATGAACTCGCTCAACATGAAATGGCGGTGATACAGCAGACGCGGCCACTGCAGATTACGATCGGGGTACATCGTCTCGCTCAATGTCCCGTCGGAACGGATGATCGCCGCCTGAATCAGGTGGCTGGGGCCAGGATCTGGCGCAAAGAATGCGTAGCCCCGATCGATGTACAAAGCCTGACTGTAGGGTTCAAAAACTTCCAAGGCGGTCGAGACAGAGGGTGACTGCCCGATACCACCGCGGGTCTGAACTGACAATGGCGGTAAGATCAGGGCCAGTAAGTGGCCAATGATCACGATACTGATCAGCAAACGAACTCGTTTGGTCAACAAGACGGGTTCACAGTCCATAGTGGGTGGCAAGCATTAACGTGAGTGCTGTTGGGCTAGATTCCGAGCCATTCTACGTTAGTCCAACGACCCAGAATCTCCAGCCAACAATATCGCAACAATTCCGCTTACTCGTCCTGTGCTGGCTGTAGGGCCAAATACCTGTGCGGGAATAAAAAAAGCCGCGACCAGAATCACTCTGGTCACGGCTTGTAAATCGCATTCCGCAAAGCAACGGCAGATTAACGACTCGCAACTTTGCTTAAACCGAAATCGAAAAACAGCTCGTTTGTGCTACCAGCGACCAAGTCGATGGTCCGCTCTTCACTTACTGGCTTGCCGTCGATTTCAGCAGTTACCCGAACGGTGTAACCGGACCAGACTTGGCCATCTTTCAACTGCGAGGTTCGGTAGGTTCGAACACTCCCATCGCCCCGCGTTGCGTTACCAGCAAGTGTCACAACCGCGTCAGCTGGAACGTTGAGTTGAACTACGGTCTCAACCGATGCGTTCTTGACCGGCTTGACGTCGGCAGCGAAAACCAACGACTGGCTGGTTCCTGATCGCAACTTGACGGACTTGCTTTCGGTGCGTTCTGCACCGTCAACATTGTAGGTAACCTGCACCTCATAGTTGTATACAAGGCCTGGCTTCAGTCCACTGGATTTGAATTGACGTACCAGTCCAATCGCCTTCGTCTGGAAACCGTTCACGACAACGACAGCGTCCTCTGGAACAGAAACAGTCAGCAATGCTGAGTCCGCTTCCACTGCTGCAGAATCATCCTTGGCTGGCTTTTTATCAGCAGGTGGCTGTGCCGCAGGTGCTGCGGCTTCAGCAGGTGCAGCAGCCTCAGGAGCGACAGTCGATGGGACGGTCATATTCGACTCATAGGTCGTTGAACCCAAGTCTGTGGAATACATGACACGTGGGGTGGAGTATCGGTAAGCGGAGTAGCCGCCGCTGCTCCCACCCGACGAACCATTGGATTGAACAACGTACCCGCCAGATGAGCCTCCACTGCTACCGTGATGGTGCAGAGCTGCTTTGGCTGCATGGATTTTTGCGAATAGACGGCGAATAGGGCCCACATGCCCGGTGCTGCCACCAGATGAACCGCCGCTGCTGCCAGCTGAGTACATCGCGTAACCGCCGGAGGAACCGCCGGAAGAACCTCCAGAGGAGCCGCCTGCGTAGGAGTAGGCGTGTCGTGCACGCCATCGAGCTGCAAAGCCTCCACTGCTTCCGCCTGATGAGGCGTAGCCGCCCGAAGAGGCATAGCCGCCTGAAGAGCCGCTTCCCCCTGAGGACCCGCCGGAAGAGCCTCCCCACGATCCGCCGCCCTCGACCGTCCCCGCAAACGCGACGATGGCGCCCGCGAAAGCCAAGTACTGTAAACACCTCATGATTTCAATTCTCCTAGTTCGTTCAGCAGTGATTCAAGCCGCAGCTCTCATCGCGCAGCTCAAGGACTAGGATAGCGAGACAATCTGGGCAAACAAGCATCCTTAGCGAAGTTTTAACGTCTAGGGGGGAGCAAACGGGGCCCTGAACACCCCGACACCCCCCAATCAGTGCCCAGCATGCCGTGGGAAGCTACGCCCTGATCAGCTCAATCGCATCAAAATCAGCAGTTCCAGTGGCTCCGAATAACCCGATCCGCAGAATCGCCTCGCGACTTTTTTCAGGCACCTCAAACACTGTTTTCCGAGCTTTCCAATCGTGGGTCCCACAAAATGGGCCCAGCCAGAAAACAGCCAGTTCAGATCGCGTCTCGTCATACAGGCTAATCGAGACCATGGGTGCGGCATTAGGATCGCTCCCCGGTACAACTTCCCAGGTTCTACAGGATCCGCTCAACACCATCTGCGAAACCTCTCTGCCATCTACAGAGATACCTTGCAGCAGGTGTGAACCCAGCCCCGGTGTCTGATTGGTAAATCGTACAAATCGGTTGCCAACGGCTGCCGGATGCCGTGAGTTACCATCGACCAAACTGACCTGCCGCCCGTAATACCAGCCTGGCACCTGATCTGCCATTGGAGTCACCGTTGCCCCTGAAGTGAACGAACTGGCGGGAGCACCGGGCTGGCATGCCTTCATTTCAAAATCCCCATTCACAACAGCCGGGTTTGTGGCGTCGGGCAGAACTTTGCGTCCCTCCTCGGCCTCACCTGTCATGGGAACGAACAGTGTTGGGCGAAGCTCTTCTCTGACCAATTTGCCATTCGTTTTGACCATCCGACAAAGGGTCTGCTGATAACGTTCACCCACAGGTATGATGAGTGTCCCGCCCTCACACAGTTGCTCAACCAGAGGTTCGGGTACCGCCTCGGGACTGCAAGTCACAATGATTTTGTCAAAAGGTGCTGCTTCCGACCATCCTTCGAAGCCATCCGCAACGCGCGTCGATACATTCTCATATTTCAACCGACTCAAGGTCTCCGAAGCCTTGCGACTAAGGCAGGGCATGATTTCCACCGAGTAGACGTGTTCTACCAAGGGACTTAACACCGCCGCCTGGTATCCACTTCCAGTACCAACTTCGAGAACCCGATCTGTTTTGCTCGGCCTGAGAGTTTCTGTCATCAAAGCGACTGTGAATGGACTACTGATCGTCTGCGCGTCGCCAATCGGAACAGCCATGTCAAGATAGGCTTTGTTCCGCACTTCCTCGGGCATGAACTCATGACGCAATGTATTGCGGATAGAGTGCAGAACACGCTGGTCAATCACCCCTGCCGTGGCAATACACGTTTCCACCATTCGTTGACGTGACTTCCAATAGGGGTCAGTGCCTTCAGCACCATTTTCCAAGATTAGCCAGGTCAATGAAACGCCCTAAAAATAAACAACCATCCTGCTCCAAACATAGCTCTTCCAGCTACACCTCCGATTACGAACGAAAATTTTGAATCATTGTGAGCGTTCATCCACCTCTTCCCACTCAACTTTCACTACCACTTTCGCTACTATTTTCATTGAGCAATGACAATTGCCTTACTGGTGCTGGAGGCCACGGAATACTGCAATCCGTATCGGGTAACTGAGTTTTCAACTGCTCAGCCAATCGTCGTGCAAAGGCAACCGCAAACTTGTCATCGGGTGCATGCGTAAAAACGTAGGGTTCTAAACCTTGCTTAACCCATCCTGCAATGATTGGGACCCACTGGTTTAAAAATTGATCCGTCAGCTCAACCCGGTTCCGACCAACAAGACGCAACATGGGGTGTTTTCCCGTGACAGTTTGGCGAACGGGTGTTCGCGGCTTACGCTGCTGCGAGACTTTTTCAATTTCGTCATCTGGTGGAGCCTGAAACAACGGACGACTATCGAACAGGACCTTGTCGATTCCCAAGTGTCGCAAGAGATCATTCACC
>JAPOKD010000827.1 GCA_029977825.1 Planctomycetota bacterium
CATTGGCCTCCAAGACTTGTCCCAAGCAGGTTCCGACTGTTCAAAGAAGGTCCGAGCCGCAATCCTATGCAAAAGGCCAGGGACGCCAAAAAGTCGCCCGAGAAAAAAGCTGCTGATTCCGAGCAACCGGATGAAAAACAACCGGCGGCAAAACCGAAAAACGAGAGCAAAAAACAGACGATCCAGGCCTCTGACAAGTCAGGCGGGAAAGGAAAAGCGAAAGCAAAACAATAAAGCAAAAAGAACACTGGCACCCCAGACATTGCCTTAGTTCCCGCGTCTTGCCTCTCCACGCCTTGCCTCTCCACGCCTTGCCTCTCCACACAGGGCCAAGCAGACTAGCCAAGATGCGTAAGCGGCATGTCCACCATATCACCGCCCAGACCTCATGGATAAAAGTTTACAGCGCAAGTCGCGAATGACTTAGATGCGTCTGACAACTTCTTCACAAGCCCCCAACCCTTTTCAATTGTAATGTATTTCAGTTTACTTTGCCTTCTGCTGGTTCACCCAGTTCACGAGACGGTCGCTGAAATCGAATGGAACCCGAAGTCCCACAGGGTCGAGGTTGCCTTGCGACTCGATATCCTGGATGAGCAATGGCTTGCACAGCAGGAAACGCAGATCAAGGCGGGAAAAACCTGGCGTTTAAAATATGTTGAGCAAAAGTTTCGTGTCACCAAAGCCGGTGACGGTAGTCAACCTCTGACCAGCTCCTATCATTGGGTGGGCCGCCAACAGAAAGGCCCTCATGTCTGGTGGTTTTTTGAAATCGAACCAACCGACAGATCCCAACCTGAATGGATTCAGCAGCGGATGCTCGAAGAACGCGAACCAAACTACACACACCGTGTTTTGATTCTGGGTGTCTCTGGCAAGCCGTCATTGAATTTGACAACCCGAAAAAACAAAGCACGACTCGACCAAGCGAAAGATGACAGAACAAGCACGGCAACTGACAGCTGAAGTCATTTCCATCGGTGATGAAATGACAAGTGGAGCCAGGCTGGACACCAACGCCCAATGGCTTGCCAGACGACTTGGCGAACTAGGAATCAAGGTCAGTTTTCACACAACCGTTGCTGACACGTTGCAACAGAACGTGGACGTGTTCCGGATTGCTGCCGAACGCGTCGACATTGTGGTTAGCACTGGCGGCTTAGGCCCCACCCGAGACGACCTGACACGGGAAGCCTTGTCTGCTTTGGTCGATCAGCCTCTCCAACTGGATCCCGAAGCGCTGCAGCACATCGCAGAAATGTTTGTCCGACGCAAACGCGACATGCCAGAACGCAATCAGGTTCAGGCAATGTTTCCCATGGGAAGCCAGCAGATTTTCAATCCGCAGGGAACAGCCCCGGGGATTGACATGGTGGTTCCTCGAAAGGGAACCGGTAACTCACGTGCATTTGCGTTACCCGGCGTACCGGCCGAAATGAAACGAATGTTTGACGAAACGGTTGCACCGCGAATCCTCGAGGCAAAGGGGCCCGGCACTGCAATCAGACAGCATGTAATGAAGTTTTTCGGCACTGGTGAAAGTGACATGGAAAATCGGCTTGGTCCGATGATTGCGCGAGACCGCGAACCGCGAGTTGGGATCACCGTCAGCACAGCTACCATTTCCCTAAGGATCACAGCCACAGGCAAGGATGCCCAGGAATGCCAAAGACAAATCGAAGCAACCAGAGCAGAGATCATGGAACGCGTCCCTGAATTCTACTTTGGCGAAGGAGACCACTACGAGCAATACGATGCGATCAATGAAGACCTGATTGCACGCGAACAGAGTCTGATGGTTGTTGAATACGGTCGAGCAGCTCCATTGGGTGACTGGTTCGCAAAGCTCGGTGATACACCTGCTTACAAGGGCGGACTATCACTTGCTAACCCACAACAGCTTCAGGACATGTTTGGTGGAGAAACGGAACAGCAGGCACTGAAGATCATAAAACAGAAATGTGAGCTCGACTGGATTCTTGTCATCAACAGCTATCCAGAACTGCAGCGTGATGCGTCTTTGCCACAGCCAGCGTCGGAAATCACCTTCACCGTCCTCACCGCTGACGAACAAGTGCTTACCCGCACCGAATCCCTTGGCGGTCACCCCGACGTGTTACAACCAAGAATTGCGAAGGCGGGCATGGCATGGCTACGAACCGCTTTGGCTGGCAAAAGCGGAAAAAGCCAATCACACAACCAGTAGAAGACTTCGACCACTGGCCTACGGCCATGCTTTGCGAAAAAGTGGTTCATTGGTGAGCGCGGAGTGCCTGATCCACTTCGGTTCAAGTGTCAAAATCGATCATGACCGGCGAGAACGGAACATGACGGATCGTGGCTCCCCCATTAAAAAACTCGATCCCTTCCAAGCGATATCCCTGGATACGGCGATGGGTGTGCCCAAACACAATTCTACGCACGCCCTGGGTTGCCTGCTCAGGCTGCCTGTGCATCCAGCGCAGCAACTGCAAGCAGGTCGCTTTGCGACGATGCGCAGCCATGGCAGCCGCCTTGTGTGCTCGCGCCGCGATGGCGACATCGTAAAACCCGCTTGCAACACGTGACGCAACACGTTTGTTTTGCCAACGCCCACGGTACTCGGTGAAGGCGTCCAGATTGCCTTTTCCCTCGATCACATCACCGTGAAGCAACAACGTATCTTTGATCCTCATGCAATCCAAATCGCATGCAAACCGCTCGCGCCCAGCAGCCCACCGAATCATTGCTGATGAAAAAGCATTATGGGCGTCATGATTCCCGTGCAGGTAGACAAATTGCTTATCAGGAAAACGATGGCACCAATCCTCGAGCCACTGCAATGCCCGGTCGACGGACGCCTTCTCGTTTTCAAGACGGCTCCAGCGAAAATCAAACAGATCGCCACCCCACACACATGTATCTGCATCAGCGATAGATGACTCGATCAAGCCGTGATGTTCAGCCACGTTGCAGCGATTGCTGAACAGATGCAGGTCTGAAATGAAGGTCAAGCGACGCACATCACGTTCGGGTGGCCAAGTCTCAATCATTCGAGCAGAAATTCATTCGAGTAGAAGTTCACGCTAGCAGACGCAACTGCAGGCACAACCGATTCACGACACCTGACCTGTGCAGTGTCGCCACCACACCCTTCCCGCAACCATTACCGCGACGG
>JAPOKD010000496.1 GCA_029977825.1 Planctomycetota bacterium
AATGGCAGAACAAATGGAGCCATGAGAAGCGTGACCGCACCTGTATATGCACAAATCAATACCGCCGGATTCTCTGGATAATCACGGAAGGCTACAGGGATGCGTCCCAAGGCAAGCGCGGACACCCCCCGAAGCCAAATAGACTCCTCCAACCGGCAACAACGGATAGAAGTACAAAAATACTGCTAGCAGGCCAGACTTGTACACGCCACGTCGCGTCGCGACGGTCTGTGAGGCGGGTGTGAGGTACGGGTTCACCATCCACTCCCGACTGACTCGAACTGCATTATTAAACTCCTGGCGTCGGCGCCAGTCAGCAATCACTCCGGCGCTTCCACCACAATCTAATCACTTAGAACTGATATTCAAACAGATCGATGTCAGGCTGATACCTTTCGCGAACCATCTCAACCAGGGTTTCGTCATAATATTCCCTGTATGATCGCGACTGCCTGGAAACATTAAGCTTGGGTAATTCCGCTACCACGCCAATCTGCCTGCACACTGCCTTAAAGTCTCGTTCCAAGGACTCAAAACGACCAATGAACTTGACTATCTGCTCACCGTTTTTGGAGAACAGGAACTCTTTCTGCAAGGGAAGTCCACCGTCGCACTGCCACAAGATGTAATTCCTGAAGTCCCCCAGACTGACAAACTTTTCGTGAAGAAAGTGATCAGGCTTCTTCATCACATAGCAATAAACCGAAACAAGCCAGTCCCAGGGATTGCGTACAAAACCGAATGAATAGAACGAATTGAACTCAGCGTGGCCCATTGCCGTTACGAGATCCGACGCCGTTACATGCGTGTCAAAAGGATTCGGGTCCCATCCAACAGGGAAAGGCAACTTCAATTGCTTGAGAACCCGAACGGTTTCACGCTGATACTTACTGACAGCAAACGGACTTAGAGCCTTTGATACGCTCATACCCGCGTTTTTGTAGACGTGCACAAACAGGAAGTTGTGTTTCCGAGAAATCAACATGGCGATATCAACAACTTTCCGAACAAATGCCACAGTGCGACAAAGGACAATGACGCAAGACGGTAGATAGCAACTCGAAATTGCCTGGTTAGATCGCTACCGAAGCCATTCAACTTGAAACGGCCACCCATAACTCCTCCACCCCAGTTTAACGATGCTCTGCAAACCACTGTCGTACCTGACGTCGATCCGCACTATCGCGATGCATCCACAAATCGGTATGCGGATGAATCACTTTCCCATCAGGAATATCAAAAATCTCCGCGATCCGTGGGCGTAGAAATGTGAAGTCGGCAAGCTCCAGATATTCCTGCAAAAAGTCATTGGCACCGCCGCAAACGAGCACGGGCCGCCCTTGCAAACGCGCTAGCCGCTTGAGTGCCGATGCCCGGTCACTTCCCGGATATCCCCACTTTCGGTCCCCATCAAAGTGGTCATGCGTGAATACACCTTTCCAGAAAGCCGCAATCTCGTCATCAGCCAGCCCAATATAACTGGCCCCAATTGCCCCCCTCGAAAACCCACAGATAAAGAGTGCGTCCGGATCACCGCCAAACTGCTCGCAAATTCGAGGCAGGTTCTTTTTGCAATAATCCACAGTCGCCTGCCGATCCCCCCACCATGTGCGTGTATTGTGCTGCTTTCCCTTTGCAACATATGGCATCGACACCCAAATGAATCCCTTGCCACCGCTGACGCCGTAACCGAGATTCGCATCCTTGACTTCTCCGGTCGATCCGCAAGCAGGAAACTCATTTCCTGTGTATTCAACAATTACCGGGTACTTACATTCCGGCTTCCAGTCCGATGGTAAATACAGAGCATGATAAACCTCGGTGCCCTTGTATTCAGGCGAAACCTGTCGCACCCGCCTGCCAGCAGCAGGATCCTGACTCGTCATCTCTGGCGTGACCAAATCGTTATCAGCAAGGCCTTCATCAGCACACAACGAGCCGGCAATGCAACAGAAACCAGCAGCGAATGCGAATAATAAAAACAGGTTACCCTTCATGATTTTGCTTTCAGTAAAACCAGTCATCTAAAGCACCGATGCAAAAACAGATCCAGCGTGATCTACAGCCGTAAAATAACCAGATAGTCGCAGCGAGCCCCCACAACTGTACCAACACAACAGTGAGGTAGCAAAACCATGAATGCAACCGCTATCGTGCAGACAGCAGTTCAGCGATGTTCGGTCGCTCAGCCTTGATACGTTCGTAATCAAGCTGCAAGCCGAGGGGCCCCATGATCTGCAACACAAAGTCGTAAATCGGCTTCACGTCCTCAAATGAGCCAGCAACACCATCATAGGCAGTTGCTCCTGCAGCATTCCGAATTGTCTTGTCGGCTCCATTGGCCAACAGTCCCCGAACGATTTTTTCGTGGCAAAAGAAAGCTGCAGAATGCAATGGCGTACCACCATCTGCTTTTTTTGCATTCACATCCGCTCCAGCATCGATTAACAGCATTGCCACCTCATCATTACCCCTTGCTGCGACGGCGTGCAATGAGGTCCCTCCATCTTCACCTCTCATGTTCAAATCAGTACCCGCCGCAATGTGCTGGCGAACCTTTTCGACATCCCCTGCCCAAGCAGCATCAAGAATGGTGACCTCTGGTGCTGAAACCACGTCTTTTTCTTTTTCACTCAAAGCGTCTGCGTCCAGAGCACCAGTCACGGGCAGTGCCCCCTCCTGCTGAGAACACCCCACCAACCCTGCGCAGGCAAGTAAAGCGACAACAGAACAGCAATTCAGCAAAAATTTACAAGACATAAGGCGTTTCCAAGCCGAGTTGAACCGAAACAGTCATTCCAACGGCAACAAACTGGCAGCGTCGGCTGACGTGAATACAGCAGAGTTCAAGCATCGTCATCTGTCAATCAGTAACAATAAGCGGACCACTCTGCGAATGCGATTCTTGAAGTCTAATTCCTTGATATTTGTTGCAGGCTCTGGCCCTCGAACCATTGGAATTACCTTGTGAAATCACGTTCGAGGACCCCCAATCCAAACGCACTCACTGACTTCATCTAGCCATCGCACAGAGGCTGACTGCAACAGTCACGGCCACATCCCATTACCGATGTACAAGCAAACAAGTAAAAAAGTGAAAACCTTCACTCTTCACAATGACGTTCCAACGCCTAACTCAAATATTTTCTGCGACTGTAGTTAGCCAACAGCAGCCACAAGATGGATAAAACTACCACCAACGCTGGCATCACTGCACCCGATGGACCCATCACTTTCAAGCCGCCGGCAATCAACATCGTGTACCCCATTTGAACAACTACAGCAACGAAGCTGACTGCAAAACAAGAAACTGCCAGGCCACGTCGTGCCAGCAGAGCCACACTGCCCAACAAACCGCTCACCACGGAAAGTGCGAAAACAACATAAACCCAAACCGGGATAGCACGTGACCACTCTTTCTGCTCTTCAGTAAACGATTCCATCATCGCTTCTTTGGCGAAAACCTCCGACAGGAAAATCATTCCTCCCATCAGATTCCAAAGCAGAGCGATAACCGCGAAAACCCAAAACCAGCGTGGAACAGATGCCTTTGATTCCTCTGCCATGTTTCCCCTTTTTGACAAAACAACCATCGCGTTTAGCAGTGCAAGTGCCGATTCGACGTGACAACCTGCCCTCGATCGACGCTTTTAAAAATAGAACAGAAGACATCCCTTCGCCCGGACACGGCAGACGAGGTTAATCTCCAGCGTCAATTCCATGACCAAACAGCAGTAATCACAAAACAACGCACCCCAGCAACGCCTCCACAAGGCTCAATTGATTCGATTACGCCCCTTATTCGACTTTGTCATGCGTTCAACCAACTCGCAAACCATAACATGCATTGGGACAGAAACAATGATGATACCGACAACCGCAGCCGGGCTCCCGACCAGATACCGTAACGCAGCAAAGGTCGCCGTCAGCAACGTCACCATCCCCCAAAACTCTGCCATCGAGAACTTCATTACTTCAATCTCCCACGACACGCTCCACCGCAACAACGCACACCCACAATACAACGATACCACAACGGGTAGCTGGGCGGACACCAAGTTGGCTAATCGGTACAACGTGAAACTTGCAAGCTCCTTACCAAAAAACATGCCCCAAACGAAGCTTCTTGGCCGCGACTTTACCCACAGCTCGACTATCGCAAAGCCGGCGAAATCTTGCCGCTCTGAAAAACCAGCGAATGACTGATTTAGTCACCCGACAAACCGATATCGCAGTTGTAACAAACTTCCGTCCCGAACACTCTATCGGACGTACGCAAAGCAACTTCATCGGGACGCGGAATCGTTGAACAACCACAGTGTTCACAAATGAGTCCGTGCCGCTCCAAGAGCACTGTAACCCGACTCACATAGCGTCTTGCGACAAGAATCAGCGAGACGACTGAGCACCCCAAAATCGTGGGGATCAGATAGTTGCAGTACTTAGTTGGCAACGACCAGATACAGGCCACACATAAAGTGATCGCAAGCACCACCACAGCCACCACGATTCGCGACATCCTGCGATGTGCGGGATCGGCACTGAATTCCATGACTGCCGCCTGACGTTTATTCATGATCTTCAAAATTTCAAGAAACACAAAAACGAATACAAATACACAGCCAATTTGCGGCAGGGCCAGCACGTTCTCCAAGGCTAAACCACTCACCACCCCCAAGGTAATGAATCAATCTCTACCGGCCGCGAATTGAATCACGGGCATATCGCCTTTCCACTCTACCAATAAATCCGTCTCGCCGGTCGCAAACTCAGGTGTGACATATCCTTCCAAGACAACCCGTCTTCCTGTAAGCCAATGATGATCTACCACCCAAACCCAGTGATTGCCAGAGTGCATTGCACCTGCATCATTGACATACACCCGGTACGTCTTCCCGGTTACTGAACTGATCGGAGGCAACTCCCGCGAAT
The DNA here is from genome assembly GCA_029977825.1 of Planctomycetota bacterium. Lineage (GTDB taxonomy): Bacteria > Planctomycetota > Planctomycetia > Pirellulales > Pirellulaceae > Rubripirellula. Next base: position 4,933 of record JAPOKD010000496.1, read on the forward strand.
AACCGACGAACGGCT
>JAPOKD010000103.1 GCA_029977825.1 Planctomycetota bacterium
GGCTGCCGAAAAAGCATCACTGAAACTCGCAAAAGACAGGCTGGACCGTGACAAAGAGCAATTGACGAATTGTGTCATCACTGCCCCAGCCAATGGCATGGTGATTTTTCCATCTGCAGCTGAGTGGAAAGAGACCCCTGACATCGAGGAAGGGGCACGAGTACGAGAACAGCAAACATTGCTTATGATTCCGGACACAAGCAAGATGCAGGTGAAGGTTGGAGTTCACGAATCCAAAGTGAGCCGGCTTCGTGTTGGCATGACCGCCAAGGTCGCTTTGCAAGATCTCGAGTTGACCGGGAAAGTCAATGAGATTGCCGAAGTCACCCGTCCGGCAGGTTGGTGGACCGGCAATATGGTGAAATACGACACCTTGATTCGTTTGGATCCTCAACCGGGACTGAAACCGGGAATGAGCGCAATTGTGGACATTGTTCTTGCAAGTTACAGCGACGTGCTCAAGGTACCAGTGGCTGCAGTTGTCGAATCAGCCGACGGCTATCTGTGCTGGATCCGCAAGGATGGACAGATTGAAAGGAAACTTGTGGAACTTGGCGACACCAACGATGAATACATCGTGGTGGAATCGGGACTCGCCGAGGGAGATGAGGTAGTGCTGAATCCACTCTCTCATCTTAAGCAGGCGGAACGAGAGGCATTGAAACCAAGCAATGTCAGCGGAGCAGACGGCTCATCCGCTAAAAATGCTCCAGGATACAAGACAAAGAGCACAGCGAAAAAAACAGAAAGCAGTGAAAGTAATTCTGCTAACACCACCAAAAAAGAGGGGACCGAAGCACAGAGCCAGAAGCTACTGAAAGCTGCAGACAAGAACGGTGATGGATTTTTGCAAAAGGAAGAACTGCCTGCAAAAGATAAAGCAAACTTTTCCAAAATTGACGCCAACAAGGACAACAAAATCAGCAGTTCAGAACTCAGCGCTGCCCTGAAAGCGGCCAAGGGAAAATGAGCAGTCTACTCGGACAAACTCTGCGGCTTGGAGTAAAGAGTCTGCTGCTGCAGAAGATGCGGTCATCTCTGGCCGCACTCGGCATATTCATTGGTACCACGACCGTCATCTGGTTGGTAGCGATGGGCGAAGGTGTCAGCTACGACGCACAGCAACAAATAATGGAACTGGGCGCAAAGAACATCATCATTCGTACTGTCGAACCACAGTCGACGGATAGTGCTTCAGAGAGAGTCAAGACCTATGGTTTGCTGAGGAAGGACTATCGACGAATTCTTGCCAATGTGCCAACCATCAGCAGTGCGGTTCCCATGCGGGAGCTGAAGCGACAGTTTCTTGTTGACGGCCGAACCGCAGATGTCAATCTGGTGGGAAGTACACTTGAGTACCTGGAACTGAATCATCTTGAGATTGCCCGAGGCAGATGGATGGCTCCTCAGGATGACGGTGTCAACGTCATCATTCTTGCGGACCAAACAGCAAAACGCCTGTTTCCCTTCAGTAATCCCATTGGAAAGAAGGTAGGGGTTCAAAGTGACGTGTACACGGTGATTGGGCAAACGAAACCCCGGGCAGCAGCCGCAGCAATTGGTGGCAGCCTCGAAGCACGCGATTATGCCTACGATGCCTACATTCCGATAAAGACATTTGAGCAGCGTGTTGGCGACCAAATCATGACCCGCCAAGGCGAAGGCTTTAATTTTCGTGGGGAAATCGTTGAACTGACTCAGATCACTCTAACGGTCGAGGATATCGAAACAGTCGATGCAACGGCAGCGGTTGTTGAGTTGCTGTTGAAAGAAACTCATGAGCAGGAAGATTACGCTGTCGTTGTACCAAAGGAACTGCTGGCGCAGGCAGCACGCACCCGCGCCATGTTCAACGTGCTATTGGTTGTCATCGCCGGCATCTCACTATTGGTGGGTGGCATCGGCATCATGAACATCATGTTGGCTACGGTTACCGAACGAACGCGAGAGATCGGAATTCGACGCGCGTTGGGTGCGCAGCGACGTGACATCATTTCGCAATTCTTGACCGAAACTCTCGTATTGACTGGCAGCGGAGGACTGCTGGGAGTTCTATTTGGTCTGCTTTGCAAACCGCTGTTCCAATGCTTGCGCTACATCGTCCTTCTGATCGACCCCAAACTGTTACCACCCAGTGTTTTGACTCTAGAGCCAAGAATTGCATTCTGGTCGATTGGACTTTCACTCTTCATCTCGCTGGGGGTTGGCTTGATTTTTGGCGTCTATCCCGCTCGCCGTGCGGCATATATGAATCCGATTGATGCGCTTCGACACGAGTAATCGTCAGCACTTTGAAACGACAAGCTCGAGCTTGCAGCATCTTTTTTCATTGCTTTGTGATTCGTTTCGCCATTTGTGCCACCGTGTGGGACACTGCTCCGAGCCACGATAACTCGCCACGACATCTCGCCACGGCTCACCGCTAGACCTCGCAGACCCTTTGCTGCGTCGCCTCTGGCCAACTCCGGCAAGCCTTTCAGAGTCATGCCAAGCCTGGCTTCAAACCTGACACATCGACCGACCTTCTGCCCATTCGAGATGCGAATGGGTTTGATTATCGCAGTGAAAACCCGTTCAACATCCTTCTGAATGGCCAGTCGCAGAGGGATTTACCTTACTCAGGCACTGTTCATTTGGACAGTCACCCGTAGCTCGATGGGAAGCGGCCAGAGACACCAAATTGGGTAGTTGTTCGCCGCTGACGTGTCTTTCTGAGACAGGATACGCCCGATTGCCTGCGGTGTGCCATCAAACCATTGGCAACCTACCGAGCCAATCGCAACCTTCACTCCTGTGTTACCGTGCGGGTTCAGATCTGGATTCCTGCGCGAAGTTCGTACCGAAAATCGATTGCCTAACCGCGGTTGCGCAACAAACGTCCGGATTTGGGCTCCATGGTGCAATTGCCTTATTCCGGATTCCGGTTAACGCAAAAGTGTCGTTTCCATTGCAAACAAGCGTGTCGTTGAAATGTTCGAGATACTTTTTCCACTGTTAATGGGCTGGTTAGTCATCACGCTTGCTGGTCACGGAACCTGGGTCGTTGTTGCAAAATTCTTCAACTTATTCACGGACGACGTTGAGTCCGAAGTTCAGTTACCCAAGAACCGAAACGCAGTCGCCAAATCGGTCATCCGGGAACTTCGTGCAAAGGGGCGCATCGACACCAGCACGATGAAGCAACTGCTTTCAGCCATCAATGAAGAGGACTCACGCAACCACCTGAATCCAGAAAAACAACCAGATTTCTCAGAGACTGCCGCGGAACTTGCAAGCAACGAGGTTCAGACCACTGATCACGGTGTACCAATCGACCAGACCCCAAATGGAGACTTGGGAAAGAACTCTGTAGAACCGAAGATTCTCGTGGCAACACTGATTGAAGAGGATCTACCCGGGACACCGAAAGAAAACTCAACAGAACCCACATCTTCTGAGTTGCTGCAAGAATCGCAGCAGCCACAGCACGTTCCCGAGCAGCACCAACCAAGCACTAACAAACCGCAACTCGAGCAACGCCCTGCAATTCGGCAACCACCGAATACACCTGTTGCGAGTGCCAACGCGGTTTCTTCCAAACCACGCCCCACGTTGTCCACGGGAGAGATCATTCAGTCATTCCTGTCAGCGCACAATATTCGCTGGGGCGAATTGATTGCAGGAATATTGATTGTCGTCTGCTCAATTGGTCTGGTTATCAGTCTGTGGGGACCCTTGGTTCGAACTCACCGTGCTATACCAACCCTGATCTTCCTTGCCGCAAATGCTGCAATCTATAGTGTCGGTTTATACACACTCTCGCGTTGGCGTTTGCGTCACACCAGTCGAGCAGTTCTCGTGATTGCCACCTTGCTCATTCCTTTGAGTGTACTTGCCGGGATTGCTGCATCAGGAATCGATTCCTCTCAGTCGATCGATCTGGGCGATCCCATCACTTTGGTGACCATTGGTGTGGCGGGCCTTGTCTACTCAGTGTTTCTCTATCTGGGTGGCAAGGCGCTTACCAACCGCAAACATGTGTGGTCCATCTTCTTGTCGGTAGCAGGTTCACTTGTTGCCTTGGTGTTTGCTCCCGCTGCTATCCGGACCTTTGGGACTCAGGCTGGCTGGCTGATTACGATTGCCAGTTCAGCAGTAGCACTCGCCTGCGCGATGATTGGCAACTGGAGTCGCCGAAAGACCACGACCATTGGCCGTGCCGGCGCGAGAGCACGATTACTGGTGATGGGATTGAGCGGTTACTCTCTCGCGATAGCAGCCCTTTCGATGGCGTATCACCTGCGTGACTTTGACAGGCATTCGTGGCTATCGCTGGCAATGGCATCGATTCCAGCCTGCATCGCACTTGCTGGCGTGGCAAATTCGTTAAGGGATCGTGCCCGCAACAGCACCATTTCGATGATTGGTGCTATCTGTGGGATTCTGCTTTCCGCCATCACGCTGATCATTTTTGCACCTGCCATGCTATCGCCCACCTGGCTTTGGACATGGGCATTACTCTTATCCGCAAGCTTGATTGCCGGCAGGCACGTTTTCCAGCAACCAGCGTGGTACGCATTGTCAACTGTTCCCGTTGGTTTGGTCGCAATGTGCACCGCACAAATCTGGCTTGGTGGTCAGACGTGGCAAACCACTGCTTTGTGGACAAGATTTATCAACGGAGAGGCAATGGCTGCCTCACTGATGATGTGCGTGGTTGGCGGGTGTTTCTGGTACGCGTTAGCCGCTCAAAACCCCGCAAAAAAATGGCTTCGTTATGCCAACATGGGCTGGTTTAGTGCAACTCTGCTGATTGCTTCAGTGCTGTCACTTGCACCTGAATCCAGAATGGGAATCGTTCCTGAGTGGGTTGTCACAACAACCTTGTTCGCAGCGGCCTTTACATCAGTGCTCATTTCACTTCGTGATTATCGGGTCTGTTACCTAACGGCGCTTGCAACTGGCCTCGCCTTCAATTCAATCTACAAGGTTCCAGTATCACCCAGTTTCGATCTACTGCCTGAGGCGATTTATTTGACGTTGAGCATTTCTGGACTTCTGACACTTTTCAGCGAATGCTCGTTCCGGCTTGCGAAACTCGGCAGTAAAGAATATTCAGAAAATGCTCTGTTGGTGCGAAACACACTTGCGATCCTTAGTCTGGCCACGATTATTGTCGCAACGATTCTGGCGATTATTGGTGGTCGAGACCATTTTCAACTGTGCTGCACTACACAAGTAATTTCGGTGCTCACGTTGACTTGGATTGCCTTATTACTGAGCAACCTGAACATTTTCAAAGTCGCACAGTTACCAAGTCTTCTCCTGACACTCTCGCTAACCTTTCATTACTTTGAACCGGAATTGTGGACCCAAGCCGGCTGGCTAAGTGGCAACGCAATGTGGGGCTGGACTGCAATCCTCGGGTCTCTGGCGGTATTCTGGTACCTGATCCGTGAAGTCAGCACGTGGTGCGTGAACTATATCACTGGCTCAGCCGAATTTCCCAATCATCAGCCTGACATCAGCCCCCCTGTATCGGTGCGTGACCGATTTATCTGTCTTTTTGGTCGGCATATACCTCCGTTGGAGATGCCAGATAGCTGGTTTGGTTTGGCGGCGACAGGCATTACCGCTTGCGCCACGACCTACCTGTATACCTGCCTCAACCGCTCCGCCATTTTTCCAGTATCTTTTGACTACAACACGTCCTGGATGATTCCCGTGTTGGGCTGGCTGTCGGTGGCAGCATTCGTTGGGCTGCTGATGCGTCAGAAGCTTCAAAGAGAATTCACTTCCAGTCTTGCGGGACTGACCCTGATCTTTGCCATCCTGTGGTTCTCATGCCACGTAACAATTTCAAGTCTGGCAGATCCAAAAACAAGACTGATTGTCGCTGTTAGTATTGCCACTACTTTAGTGTTTGCGGCGAACACGATTCTGCGTCAGCTACGATCATCCTTACTGACAACTCAGTTCTCAAACGGCTGCCATTCAACGCAATGCCTCGTACTGTTAACCGGGTCAATGTCGCTGCTTTACTCTGGTGTGATTGTCCCTGCTGAGAGTGGTCAACTTGCTGACTGGGCATCTGCGTTCAGCATTTCCGGCTGGTGGTTGATTGTATCAATGCTCGCTTTATGGCATTCAAAACGCAGCGGTGCGACATGGTCCCTTGCATTGTCGGCTTTGCTTTTCGCGGCCGCCGGTCTTGTTCTGGCAACACCTTTCCTGATCCAATCCATAACGAGTCAGATCCAAACGGCGTGTCTACTGACCTTTTGCTGGCTTGTGCTGGCAAGCCGAGTTGTCGGGAAGACACTTGATGCCGGTGATAAGCATGAAGGCAGCAACTTTGTTGGCAACATTTTACAGCTGCTGGTAGCAGGGGGAATTGTCACAGCAGTCCTGACAACGACCGTGCTCGTTTTTCGGTTGGACGGTCTCTACAACCAACTCAATCCTGCCGGCTATGCACTTGCGTTGATTGCTGTCGCGAATCTCGCATCGACTCGTATTCAACGATTTTTCTGTGGCAAATCGTTTCCAGAATGGACGACCTCCATTACGTTCGCGTTGTCATTACTGGCTGGCCAGGTCGCGTTGATCCTTGATCACCTGAACATCACGAGTGGTTCGCTTGGTGATATACAGTCAGTTGAAATCATCAGTGGAATATGGATTCTTGCTGCAGTTGCTTCGCTGTTCATGCGTGGACGGCAGCGGCAAGCAATTGACTTTTACCACCTGGCGGCAGCCACATTCGCCACACTGGTATTAGCGTTCATTTATCAGGGCAAGTCTGAAATACTGCCCTGGCTCAGCTTAGTCGCAGCAATGACCAACGGTGCCCAGATCACCCTCATGGCGGTTGGCATCCAGAAGCTTGCTGTTCCAGCACTCGTGACTCGTTTGGCAGGCTGGCAGGTAGGAATTTCTGGAATTGTGCTGCCCTATCTCTTCAACGAGTTCAACCCCAGTTACACCATTCTTTGGATTTCGGCGTGGATTCTTCTGTGGCGTTATATGAGCCGAGACCGCTTGAGTGGGAATGGTAAGTTGAGTTTGATGAGCGAACTCCCGATCTTGGATTTTTCGATCGTCCTCTTCGCCGCTTCATTCATCGATCTCACCCACAGTCTTGAGTTCATTCAAAGCGCCCCTGCAATTTTCAACCCGTTTTTGTGGCTAAGATTGATCTGCTACGGATTGGTTGCAACCTCAGTTGTCCTCCGTCCTCGAACCATCGTAGATTGGTTCATTTCCTTGACGATGTTATGCACCGCATTTTCATTGCTTGCCATTGCGATCGCGGACATGCTTGAGGGCTCGACTTCTCACAAGTACACAGCAGCAATCATTAGCTATGCATTCCTGCTAGTTGTGATCACATCTTCAATGAGGAATCTTGCAAAGCTGACTGGCTGGGTGACAACCAACCCGGCAACAACGCATTTCAAACGCCTGAGTTCAGCCGCTACCTTGATACTCTCTATGTTCGCTTGTGTCGGTGTTGCCAGTCCAATCTTCATGATGATCGGTCGTGTGCCCTTGATTGAGGTTCAGATCGCCATTGCAAGTATTGCGATGACTGCCTGGGCCTTCACCGAAATCGCCGAGCAAGCTTCCGTGTCGAAACTGAGATATGTTGCGGTTGCATTAGGCCTGGTTTCGATCGCTCTGTGGGCCACTGCAAGCAAGTTGGACAACGAGTACTTATTGCTTACAGGCTGCATGCGATGGTTGGTTGCATCAGCCCTGATCATCCCTGTTCTTCTTTTCGTGCTTCCCAAATTAATCGGCGAAAACTTGAGAAATCGCTGGATGGATCCATTTCAAAGGGGTGCCGTTGCCACAGCGATCGCTGCCTTATGTGCCACCTTTGCCATGATCACGTTGGAGCTCCTGTTACGTGACAGCAACGGAATTACCAACCTGCCTTTGGTCGCGGTCCTCGGAGCCGCGTTAACCTTGGGATCACTGAGCCTGATGGGTGGAGGTATTGCACTGGCCACTGGCCCCAATGGAATCCTGCGTTCGATGATCGCGATTTCGGACCAGCAACGCACTTTACTCATTTTGGCGACACAGGCATTTGGATTTCTGACATGGCTCCACATCTTCCTGTGCAAACCTGGATGGGCCTTCGCAGGTCTCCGGGAACATTGGCCCTATCTGGTCATGGGACTCTCATTCTTAAGTGTTGGGATCACAGAATTCGCACGCCGCCGAGGCGATGCAGTGATGGCTGCGACTATTCGCAAAACGTCGCTCTATCTACCGTTGATCCCAATGCTGGGACTGTGGCTAAGTGCCTCCAATCAGGGAAGCCCCATCCTGACGAACATGATCAACTCGCATTACGAGATACTGCTCATCATCGCAGCAATCTATTACTTTGCCGTAGGCTCGATGTGGAAAGCAGCCCTACCGCGTGTAACTGGCGTGATCCTTGGAAATGCTGCCTGGTGGTTTGTGTTGATCCAGCTACCAGGCTGGGGTTTCATGATACATCCCCAACTCTGGTTGATTCCACCGGCAGCATGCATCCTTGTCATGACCCACGTCTATCGAGAACGCATTGACACGCAATTGGCGTCTGGAATTCGTTACGGGGCGACGTTACTCATCTATATCAGCAGCTCCGCTGATATGCTGTTGCAGCAGATTGGTACGACGCTCTCCGGACCCATCATCTTGATTTTGCTTGCACTAGCCGGCATGTTGCTGGGAGTCATTCTTCGAATACGTCCTTTTCTCTACCTCGGTGCCACATTTGTATTTCTGGGTGTAACCAGTATGGTTTGGCACGCTAATCGAGCATTTGAGTCAACATGGCCATGGTGGGTATTCGGAATCAGCATGGGACTGGTTCTCCTAGCTGGCTTGATGATGCTGGAGAAGTTCAAACCACAATTGCAAGCGCATGCGAAAAAGCTTTCAACTTGGGAATCATGATCTCATCGTAATTGGGTCTGTTCTCATCTCTGATGTCGAAACGCAATGAAGCTTCATCCCGATTTACAGGAACACAACCGGCAGACGTCAGTCGACTCGTTGCGCTTTGAATTTGATGACGTAATCTCGATCAGGATCAACAAATCGCGGATTAGGCACCAAGATGAAGTCATCCGTAATCACAACTCCAAGGTCATCGCCCGATAACACGTTGGCATCCTGAATTCGGTGATCAAGCAGTTGCACGATCGGTCGCCACCCCCTTTGCGCTCCATTCGTGTTGACAGGTTCGAATGACTTGGAGGCCAAACGAGGTTCAATGGTAAGCGTATAGACATCACCCTCAATTTCCAGCTTCTGTCCATACGCCTTGGGCCGAGACGGCAGGCGGGCTTCCCATGCTGGATCGCCATAAAAAGCAACCGTATCGCGATCCCACAACAAACCTCGACAATCGGTCGCAGACAAACCTAATGACTTTCCGACTGAGTTGGGCGCTACTGCTGGCAGTCGCTGGGAACCTGGCTCAAGCGAAACGCCAGTAACTCCATCGAAACAATGGTCCAGGCGGTGAATCAATGCATGGTGATTGGCATGAAATGCCTCTGTCAGCGTGTAACGTCCAGGTTGCTCAGTGAAATAATCCAAAACTCCCCAACCACCGTAGCCATACCAGGTAACCACGGTGTAACCCACCATTTGCCGCACGCCCAAACCATTCATCCAAGCCAACGCCATGGCGTCTGGCCCATCAATGTGCCCCATGAGACAATTCCCAATTGCCATGTAAACCCGCGGTTCTGATGAAGAAATTTCAAACGGCTCACCCTGAAGCGGGAAACCAAACATCTGACCCTGCTTGGACCGAAACGTTCCATTCTTGTACCGAAATCCAATTTGCCAGTTGCGTTCTGTGGCGTGACCAGAAGTCACAAACAAGTCCGCAGCCCCCTTCGTCAGTGTGTCGGCAAGAGCTCGAGTTGTATCCGAAGGGCCTCTTTGCTCAGTGGGGACACCGTCGACATCCTTACTCACCTTTTTGTTTTTAACCAACTCGTCAAACCAGACTCCCTGTTCGCACAGTTCCAGAGCCAATTCAGTTCCCGAGGCAACCTTCTTCACAGCCAGCGGTTTGTCTGTCTTTGCAATGGCCAGTGCGTTTTCAGCATCATATCCAGTGAGAATCCCCCAAAGAGTATCCGTGTAAGGATCGCTATCGTATTGACGCGTCAACTGATGTACTGCGGCTACAAAATCTCTTCCGGCTTCCTCGCTACGCGTGACAAAGCATGTGTACCGCGGATGCTGTTTCTGCAAAACAGGCAGAACTTCCAAAACATCTTTTTCCCAAACCAGCACGACAGCTCCTGCGTGCCGATCCACTAAAGCATCAACAACCGCTTGCCAATCAGACTGTTGCTTTGTTTGACGGGATACAACGATCGAATATTCTGCCGCATCTGCGACAACTACAAGTAAAAGACATGCAATGCAAACGGAGAGAATCTTCTTATACATAGTCGATCTATTTCGAATTCAGATAATTATTGTCAAGAGAGAAGGAACCACATCGGCTTTCATGGCTGACTTAGTGGACAAAACAGCGACCGCAATGTTTCGACAAAGAAGCGTTACCATCGCTGCCCAGCACTTCGCATCTGTTCTTGTATACTACCGCGTCAGACGACAGCCTGCCTCCCTGCCAACAAGAGTTTTCGAAGGACATGCCCCAACCACAATTGATCGTATTCGATTTGGACTTCACACTTTGGGACTGCGATGGAACGTGGTGCGATTGCCTATCACCACCCTTCAGTATTCAAGCTGAACAAGTCATGGACGCCCACGGACGGTCAGTCAAATTATATGCCGATGTACGAAAAATCCTGGACCATTGTGATCAGCAGAATTGCGAAATGGCTCTGGCATCGCGGACGGAACAGCCGGCCTGGGCCAACGAACTGACGGAACTGCTTGGAATCGCACATCACTTCCGCTATTCAGAGATCTACCCCTCAAGCAAAGTCGCCCACTTTTCCGCACTCCAGAAAGCGAGCAGTCTGAAATATCAGCAAATGCTGTTCTTTGATGATGAAATTCGCAACATTACCGAGGTCAGCTCACTCGGTGTCTGCTGTATCCATGTCACCCGAGGCCTGAACCAGCACATCTTCAAGCAAGCTCTACAACAATTCCAAGTGAATTCATGCCGGTAACGACAGCAACTCCAGTAACAACGTAAGAGTCAACCAAGACCGCTTGGGGTTGGATCCAACCAAACCATTGAATTGGATCAGATTCTTTCAGATATCGCCGACAGAAACACATCCCACCAGCAAACTCAAGCCACGCCTTTCCCGTGTTTCCGATTCCTCCGGCGGCAACTTCATTCACCGAACGGACATACGCAACTCATTTGCCATTGATCACTCTGCTTGCCCACGGCCTCCAAGGGGCAAACCAAGCACCAGACGGCTCCAGCAGAAATACGATTCTGGAATGGACACGGACGACTATCCAACATCCAGATAACCGATTCTCCCTGATGCAAAAGAAGCTA
>JAPOKD010000296.1 GCA_029977825.1 Planctomycetota bacterium
CCCCGGACTTGTCGCCGAAGCACAGCCCGCGGTAAACGTGACGTTGTGCAATGACGATGGGCTGTATCGTGCGGGTGGCGAACTCTCAGCAAAGTGGCGAATCAGTCGCGTGCCTCTTGATGAAGTTCAGAGTGTCGAGGTGTCCGTGCTGTGGCATACCGAAGGCAAGGGAGATGAGGATCTTCATGTGCACCACTTCCAGCGGCTCGCCGAGCATCAACTACGGCGTGCTGGTTTGGCAGATGAGCAGGTCTTGAATTGTGTATTGCCCGCAACGCCTCTGAGCTATCACGGTCGGTTAATCAGTTTGCAGTGGTGTGTACGTCTACGTTTGTTCCTTGCCACTGGTCGGGAAATCGTTGCTGAGCAACCATTTCATTTGGTTTCGAAAGAAAGGGTTCGCCCTCATTCAGTTTCCCCTGATCGTGCTTCCATGACCCTGCCCAAGTCAGGTGGCGTAAATCGGGGCAATCTGTTGGAACACGCCCCCGCCTCGTGAGGCATCGCTTCAGCAGTGAATGCAGCTTTGCCCAAAAATCCGTTTTCAACGCGTTTTACCCGACCAGAGGCAGTGGCGTTTCAGTGCCCCGCAGGCAACCGTCTTGCCGCCGACAGCCTGGCCAAAGGTGAGAGTCAGAAGTTTGCACCGCTTACCGCTGGTGAGACGATTGCCAAGGGATCATTACCCACAGAGCATGGAGTTGATGATGCTGCGGCATTGTGTTGCAGGATTGTTGAGCAACTCAAGTCGGCCAAGTATGGTTTGATTATGGGCCCGCACGGCAGCGGCAAGACGACGCTGCTTTATACGTTGATGCCGTTTCTGGTTGCAGCGTTTCAAATCGACGGACACGCGCGGGTCAGGCGAATGCAGTTGACGATGCCGCTGGTTGACAGCTTCTGGTCGCGTTACAGGCATGCCCGCGACTCGGCGCGAGTAGTCGTTGACTGTCTGAGTGGCCTGCCCCCGGGCAGCTTGTTGGTTATTGATGGAGTTGAACAATTACGAAGTAGAGACTTGCGGTCGCTGTTAAGGAAATTCAGGAGGCGGGATGTTCTCCTGCTTGCAACAAGTCATGCAAAAGTGGATGGGCTAAGTGTCCTTCATCAAACGGTAGTTGACGTTATGCTGATTCAGTCACTGGCCGCTCGTTTGCTCGAGGATGCTTCACCCTCAGTAGTGGATCTTGTTTCCAGAGAACTACAGTGCCGAAATCTGAATGCACGCACAAATGTAAGAGACCTGTGGTTTGAACTTTATGACATCGTGCAAGACGAGTTACTGGTCGATTCGACGAATTTGAAGGATGGAAGCGATGGCGGTTCGATTATCTGTAGTCATGGTTCACAGCTCGCCAGCGACTTCCACCGCTGAACGCGTATCGCAGGGTGTTGTGGGTGAGTTGATCGGGCTGAGTGGATTCGACCTCATCCTCGTCGCGCCTTTGGATAGCTTGAGTGAAACCTCAACAGACCGGCTGACGTTGTCCTCGCTGAGTAGCGATATTGCGGTGCTCGACTGGAAACCACGAGATGTAATACAGGACTCACTGAACCGCATTGGAGTCGAAGGCTCAAGGACGCGGCATGCGGCTGATCCTGAAGTTGCGGTAGATGTCGTAAGTCCTGGTGTGCAGCCACGCAGACTTTACTTGTTCAATCTGATGGAATTCATGACTGCAGGTGAGGTCATTTCTTCCCTTGAGCAGTTGAATAAGGGCAGAGCCGTTCGGACCTTCTCGCTCGCTCCAGTTGTCAAGCGTCCTGAAGTTGGTGAGACGGCACGGTCCGAAACTTCCGATGTGGTCTCGGGGGTTGCTGGTGGGTTAGAGGCGGATTCCACGCCAGAGGGTACTGCAGGTTCAGAAGCCGCTGCCGACGCTGATGCCTCCTCGCAGCAGTCTCAGGACAAATCGCATGTGCACAGTTCCGCTGTTGGACCCGCGGAGGGAAACTCTGCGGTTGCCTCTGCTTCTGGACCTGCCGAACAGGACTTGGACGCTTTGATTGACCAATTGGATCAACTGGACCCTTGAGCGGTCTGCCAGTGGTGCTTGCTGTGCATCCACTCCAAAGTGAATGCCTCAATTTTAGGGGATCGTTGTCTGTTGGGAGGTCCCGTGGGGTCAGCCCGCTCCTGTTTCATCACCGTTGACGCGTTGTTTCCGTATAAAAAACAGTGTCAAAGATGCTGGGAATCCCATTTGTAGCTGATGGGATGATTATTCAGGGAATGACGCAAACGATGAGGGATACCTGCGGGACAGACGGAGAACCGCTCTGGGATTCTGCTGCACCCCCATGATTAGGTGCTAGAATACACCGGAAGCAGTTGCGTGTTCATGCGTGACTCTGTTTCGCAAGAATTTCGCTGGTACACTGCTTCTGCCGGGTGAATTGCAAATAGTTGGCTCGGGTGATATTCTCTGTGAAAACATTCTGGGCTGGAAGAACCGCCCAGCCTTCCCTGAAACTTCGGAATGAATCTGCCATGGCGGCTATTACTACACAAATCAATGGTGAGGTTCTTGTGGTTGGTTTCACCGACAGCAAGATTCTCGATAGCCAAAGGATCGAGCAGGTCGGTAAAGAATTGCAGGAAGCAGTTCCCCAGGCGATCCACAAAAAATTGCTTCTGAATTTTCGCGGCGTGACCTTCATGTCTTCCGCGATGATCACCAAATTGGTGATGCTCAATAAGGGTTGTAAAGCGAAGGAAGTGACGCTGAAGTTTTGCGAAGTTTCGCCAAACGTGCTTGAAGTGTTTAAAATCACCAAGCTGAATAAATTGTTCGACATTCAAGGCGCGGAAGAGAAGGGTCTCGCCAGCTTTGACAAGAAGAAGTGGTTCGGTTGATTTCTACTTCCGAATGTCGCCTTTCATCATGATTCCTTCCTGAGAAGGAATCATGATGCGACTTTTTCGGTGTCAATGCAGAAATGCGGATGGTTTGCATCACTATCCGGTAATCCTAAGGAACTGCAAGCGAGACAGTCGACGATGGTGGACTAGCTGACCATGCTGTCACGCATCTTGGAGTGCTGTGTTGTCGGATGACAGTAAATTAGCGGTTGAGTTGGTTGAGCTTGAGCGTTCCCGACTCGGCAACGAATTGCACGATGGAGTGATTCCGCTCCTCTTTGTGGCTTCTTCAACGGTCACCAATCTTCGAGACAAGCTTGCATTGGAAGGTCAGCAGGCTGCCCTGTCGCCGAGTCAAATTGGTGTCCGCTCCGGTCTGGATCAAGTCGCGCAGTGGTTGGATGAGGCGATGCAGGCCAGTCGTAGGCTACTGACTGAGACCTACCCGCCCGACTTGGATCATTGTGATTGGCAAGTCGCTGCCGATGAGACACTCCTTCGGCTGTTTCCTGAGTGGACCGACCGGGTTTCCTGGGACCTGGATCCCAAGTTCAACATAGCAAGTCAACCCGTCGCTTGTGCCGTCTATCGTATTGTATTGGAGGCGATCCGAAATGCTTGTCAGCATGGAGAGGCCACCGAGGTGGTTGTCAGCGGTCGGAGTAGCGAGAAGGCATTTGAAGTCGCGATTTGTGATAACGGCATCGGC
Organism: Planctomycetota bacterium; assembly: GCA_029977825.1. GTDB lineage: Bacteria > Planctomycetota > Planctomycetia > Pirellulales > Pirellulaceae > Rubripirellula. The sequence continues at coordinate 3,573 of JAPOKD010000296.1, forward strand.
TTTGAACCGAGTCAGGTTCCCAGCAATCACTTTGGGATTCGGGCCATGCATTGCCGTGCAGAGTTGATTTCCGGAACGTTGCGGATCGATTCGGAAGTTGGTGGGCCGACGACTGTGGTTCTGGTCGTGCCCGTTGCTGATTGATCACTCACAGCGACTTGGAGCCAGGTTGCATCAGCTTTCTGGAAGTCGAGTCGTCACTTCGTTTCAGCGGGAACTACGTCCATATCCTTGAGCGACTTTCCAAGCCTCTTGCGGCCACCGCTTGCCCGGCTTTTTTTTGGCTTCGGCGTTTCTTGCAGCATTGCGGAGAGGTTCGGGTGCAATTGTTCCGAATCATTGGGTGCCCCGATTTGCTCAATGGCATCGCTCACACCCAGCAAGACAGATTTACGAACGCCCTCGCGAATCCATTCAAAGAAATTAACGTTCATATTGCTGCACGATTCCTGATCAATCTTGATCTCAGGGTCAAATCTAATTTTCGAGCCGCTGATCGGGCTGGAACGGGTTAGCGGCTTTATCGAAGTAGATAAGCAACCAATCTCTCTGTGGCTTGTAGTAGGTTTACGCGTGCAGGTCCAGATCGATCAAGCCTTGCGGGGTAAAAGTGGCGTGAAACACGCTTGTGGCTGTGCAGGCCATGGTAGAAAAGCCGCTGTCCCGTGAGTATTGTGGTGCGCGGCGGCGTAAGTCTTACTGCAGGGGCGTTTCGTACCGTCTTTTCGGGACGCTGCCGTCTGGTCACGCTGTTGCTTGATCGACGGGTCGATCTGCCCAATTAATCTCACCAACGCAGCTGATTGCAACTTCGTCTTGCCGTTTTCCGTTTCGAATCAGGATAGCGCGGGGGAACCAGGGTTCGCTACTGCGTAACTCAATTTCCTGAGTGCCAGCCACAAATAGTCCGGTGCCGCAGGCATCAGCGTCGGCTGCTGAGTCTGTGATCACGGTCAGTGACGCAAGGTCGCCCGCGGGAAAGCCTGTTCTTGGATCGATAACATGACCGTATCGCTTGCCGCGGTGGTGAAAGAACTGTTTGCCGGATCCACTGGTGGCGAGAGCTTGATTTCGAAGTCGCACACCAGCCAATCTACGTTTGGGTTTCGTGGGATGCGCGATCCCTATCGCCCAACCTGAGCCACTTCCGGCGGTTTGGTCTCCTGCCGCAAAAACGCTGCTGCTACCCCCATGTAGAAGAAAATCGTCGAGTCCCCCACGACGAAGTTCGTCAGCGATTTGATCTAATGCGTCGCCCTTTCCAATACCGCCCAAGTTGATTGACATTTCGGGTAAGTCAAACTTTACAGTTTGATGTTCTCGATTCAGAGCAAGGTGCTGGTAGCCGACTTTTGCTAACGCGGTTTCGACCTCATTGGTTGAGGGCTTGCGACCGCTTCGTTCGGTGAACCCCCACGCTTTGACGAGGGGCCCAGCGGTGACGTCAAAAGCACCTTGGGTCCGTTGGCTCCATTGCAGCGCCCGTTCGATAAGCTGGAAGGTGGAGTTTGAGACCGTCACCGGCCTCTGGCTCGCGGCACGATTGATGTGAGAAATCTCGCTGCCATCGTCGTAGATGGTCAAACGCTGCTCAATTTCGTCGAGTTTTTCCAGTGTCGTAACGGCTAATTCAACGGCATCCAGGCTTTGAGGGGGCAGTAGAATCGCGAATTCTGTGGCCATCGCCCTGCGGGTTACCTCAGTAAGAAGGGCCGATTTGCCGTGAGATGAGGTCTGCAGGTTGCCCGAAGCAGAAGCGTTGCTGTGATTGGCTATTTGAGCAGTCTGGTCACACAGTTCGCCAGCATCTGGCGGGCTATGGCTCTGGTTGCTGCCACCTTCTGGATTCTGTGTTGTTTTGCTCAATGACTTGGCTCCCATCCAAGCAGTGTACACCCTTTGGAAATTTGATGGCGTGAACATGTTCGGCCGCCAATGTCTCCATTTTTCCGGCGCGGCAATTCTCGGTTGTTGGGGTGAATTCAGATCGTTGCGGTCAGATATGCGAAAAAACCCGTGAAAATCGCTTAATGTGGAACTTTCCGTGAGGCGATAAACAGAGGGTTGCGTGAACTGCCAGTTTGCAGCACAATCACGCCCGTCGAGAGTGTGACGCGATCGTTTGCGAAACGAAGTTTTGCATTTTCGACCTAACCGATGCAAGGAGCGGTGGCTGAGTGGTCGAAAGCGCCGGTTTGCTAAATCGGTGAGCCGGGCAACCGGCTCCGCAGGTTCAAATCCTGTCCGCTCCGTTTGAATTCCGTGCTATCGTTGTTTCGGCAAGATGGTCGCGGTTCAAAGGGAGGTGGTTGTACATCTTCCCGAGGGTGTAGCTCAGTCGGTAGAGCAACGGACTTTTAATCCGTAGGTCCAGGGTTCGAGCCCCTGCACCCTCACTTTTCGCCCAGTGCGTCCGACCAATAGCAGTTGGGGGCCTGGCAGGAAGTCAGGCCTGCAATCGGGTGGATCAGAGTATTTTGCGGCAACCGCAGAATCACGTCTGTGAAAATTTGTGTCGGCGTAGCGTACGTAAATTTTTCGATTAGCGTACCTCACTGCGACATGAACATCATCAATTTGCATGACGTTGGCAAGGAAATCTGTGGCGGAAGATTCAATCAGGTACGTGGCAGACGCGAATTTCTTTGAGTTTCCAGTTGAATCTCGTTTGATGATGATTCACGGTTCTTTCCCAGCAGTACTGAGTGCCCTTTCAAGTTGATTTCGGCTCCCGTGCAGGTCGTTGCCCCACGCCAGCCCCAGATGTCCACTCAAGCGACTAACCGATCTTAGCAACCCACTTAATAGCTGGTTCCTCAAGCGGGACTTCCTTTGATTGCTACGCTTTCTGTACTTCTGCAAAGGTGATGCGTTCAAAGCCGTTCGAGATCCAGTGGCGACGTCATTGTGAGACAAAAACTAAAGTGTGTCAGGTGCTTGTTCCCAACGCGATCAGCCAGGCCGCCATCACTGTTATTGAAACGCAGTTAGAATTTTTTCGCCGCACTTGCAGCATGTTGGAGAAGGCACTGCACCATTCGCTCTATTTCTTCAGGTGCGAGGCTTCGGCCCTTCGATCTACTTTTTTCCTGTCAAGTGTTCGCGTTCGCCAGTGAGTCCTGCGCGCCGGCGGAAGCGTCTCCGCGTAATCACGGTTCTTTGATTTATTCTTAAACACCCTGACACGCACGAAGCAGGCTGTGTTTTTCCCACTTCGGTTACGCTCTATTCTTCAGAGTACGGCGGCATTCTCAACCCCAACATTCTTGCTCAATTTGGTACACAGACCTTAAGGGG
>JAPOKD010000738.1 GCA_029977825.1 Planctomycetota bacterium
CAAGGAAATTGTTCTCAAACTCCTTGATTGAATCCACCGTTGAAGAAAACGCGTCAATCAGTTCAAAACTCGGGGCACAATGACTCGCGGCACAATGACTCGCGGCACAATGACTCGCGGCACAATGACTCGGGGCACAACACCCCATCGATCCAGATCAGACGCATGGACACGCCCTGACACTCATTCCTTAAGCAGCGGCTAGCTCATGGTTCCGGCTTCCACAACGGAATCATGACTTCTTGTGTCTCTGCCAGTTTCTTGGCGGCAAGATCACTCAACTGCTTCACGATATGCGGTTTTTCGGAGCTGTAATCCTGAAGCTCATAAGGAGCCTCTGCCAGATTGAAGAGAACAGGTCCCTGGCTGTTTGATAATGCGGCTAAAGCTTTGCGCTGTTCTGGAGGCAACTTGGCATCAACGCCCAGCCCATCCACAGCTCCTTGACGGTCAAAAAAAAGTTTCCAACGTCCTTTACGAATCGCTTGAGGTTTTCCCATCCCATGCCAATAAAGGATTCCCCGTTCAGGTAATTGACCGACGGTTCCACGAAACAGCTCAGCAACCGAAGCCCCATCTACAGGCTGCAATGCCGCTTCCTGTTCAGCACGCGAGGTCTTCCGCTTCAGTGACAGACTTGCCTTCAGGTCGATTCCAGCCAAATCGCATAACGTGGGCAGGATATCCATTGCTGTCACAACCTGCTTGCTTGAAGCACCAGCTGCTATCTGACCAGGCCAACGCACAATACATGGCACACGCGTTCCCCCCTCCAACGCACTCCACTTCTTTCCGCGCAGCGGAAAGGCACTAGCTGCCTGACCGGACTGTGGACCATTGTCCGAGCAGAATACGACAATTGTATTGTCGGCAATCGCTGCACGGTCAAGAGTCGCCAAAATTTGCCCGATACGCGCATCAACTTCTTCTACAACATCCCCATAAACGCCAAAGCTGGAGGTCCCTTTCCAATCCGGATGCGCCTCTACCGGAAAATGTGGTGCCGAGTACGGCAAATAAAGAAAGAACTCCTTATGTTGATTCTTGTGAATGAACTTCACTGCCTCCTCAGTGAATTGCTCGGTCAAGTATCGATTGACAAATTTTTCCTCGACCACCTCATCATTCCGCCAGATCTTCCGTGTCTGATTGTTACTTTTGTCAATGTAATAGGCTGTTTCAAAACCCTGTCGGTGAGGCCGACAAGGTGGGTCACTTCCCAAGTGCCATTTACCTGATATTGCCGTGGCATAACCGGATTCCTGAAACACTTCAGCGATGGTGATGGCATTCGGATGCAGACCCTCACGCAGCCCCATCTTGTAGCCGATCACTCCCTGTTTCCATCCCATCCGAACAGGATAACAGCCGGTCAGCAAAGCCATCCTCGAGGGCGTGCAAACCGATGCACCTGAGTAAAAGCTGGTTAACCGAATGCCGTCTCTTGCAAGCTGGTCAAGAACGGGGGTTTGAATCTCGGGATGCCCGAACCCACTCAAGTCGTTGTAACCCAGATCATCAACCATGATTAGAATCACATTAGGCCGCCTGCCCTCAGTTGTCTTGGCGTCACTCGTGGCGGAAGCGTGAAGGCAGCAGAAAACAGTCACTACCCATCCAACGGTAAGGCCAAAACGATTTAACATTGCAGACCTGTATGAACTCAAGCTTTACTCACTTCTGATGCGATGACTTATCTGCTGGAAAAATGCTGCCGTTCATTTCATGCCGCGTTCTTGCTCGGTACTTCGATCACCTTAAATAATAAGGTAGTCTCCCGTTCTACCAGATCAGAACCGCGAAAAGTGACTCAAAGCATGGATCATACCAGTACCTCGTCCACCACGCGTGCCGGTTCCACGCCTGTCAAACGCTGCTCAAGCCCTTGAAATTTGTAGGTGAGACGCTGGTGATCAATACCCAGCAAAGCGAGAATGGTGGCGTTCAAATCACGAACGTGCACTCCGCCATTGGCGATGTTGTAGCAATACTCGTCTGTCTCTCCGTATTCAATACCTGGCTTTATGCCGCCACCTGCCATCCAGACACTGAAACAGCGACCGTGGTGATCCCTGCCTTTATTGAGTCCGCCCTGACTGTAGGCTGTCCGGCCAAATTCGCCGCCCCAGATCACCAAGGTGTCTTCAAGCAATCCTCGCCGTTTCAAATCCGCAACCAACGCCGCACTTGCCTGATCCGTATCACGGCATTGGTTCCCAAGGTGCGTGACCAGTGAATTATGCTGGTCCCAACCACGGTGGAACAATTGAATGCATCGCACGTCACGTTCGATCATGCGGCGAGCCAGCAGACAGTTGGCGGCGTAAGTACCTGGCTTTCGAGAATCAGGGCCGTACAAATCAAATACTTCATCCGTTTCGTCTGACATGTCGGTCAGGCCGGGAACCGATGTTTGCATTCGATAAGCCATCTCATATTGCGCGATCCGAGCCTCAATTTCTGGATCGCCGGTGAGTGTTGCATGACGTCCATTTAGTACTGCCAGGTCATTCAACTGCGCCCGACGCATTTCCGCATCAATCCCCTTCGGATTTGACAAGTGCAGCACAGGGTTGCTTCCCGGCCGCAAACGTACTCCCTGATGCTTACTAGGCAGGTAGCCGCTGCCCCAGAGACGTGAAAAGATGGGCTGTCCAGGATTCTTGCCCGTGCCCTGACTGATCAGAACCATGTAGCCCGGCAGATCCTGATTCTCAGACCCTAATCCGTAACTGAGCCAGGCACCGAGCGATGGATGTCCGATTTGCTGATTGCCAGTATTAATGAACGTGATCCCGGGATCATGGTTGATGGCCTCGGTGTGGACTGCCTTCAGAACAGCAAGTTCATCAACCACTTTTGCTGTGTGCGGTAGCAGGTCACTGACCCAACGTCCACAGTCTCCATGCTGCTGAAATGGTTTGATCGGAGCGTTGGTAAGAAACTGCTTTTGCCCGGCAGTCATCCCAGTAACACGTTGAGTTCCTTTGACCGAATCGGGCAAAGGCTTTCCGTGCATGACACTCAAATTGGGCTTGTAGTCCCACAAGTCGATGTGACTCGGGCCACCTGACTGGAACAGGTAGATCACACGCTTTGCTTTTGGTGGGTGATGCGGCAAGCCAGGTAACCCAAGCGAACGGTTTGATTCTGCCGATTTGGCCTCATACCCCAGCAACGTTGCCAGCGCAGCGGCACCTACCCCATTCCGAGCTGCATTGAACAGCTGTCTTCGGGTGACCTGTCGTCTGTGATAATCAATGGGGTGGATGACTATTACTCCCGAGTTACGACTTCATCAAGGTTCAAGATAATCGAAGCTACTACCGTCCACGCTGCAACCACTGGGGTTGTTTCTGTGCTGTCACTATCAGCTAACCCCGCTGCCGCTTCCGGGTCTTTCTGATAAGTCGCAAGTGCACTCTGGTACCGATCGCATAAGACTCGCCTTTCCTGTTCGGTTGGCAACCGGGAGGCGGCGAGTCGAAACATAAAATCAATGTGCTGTTCTGCTGATTCACCAC
>JAPOKD010000175.1 GCA_029977825.1 Planctomycetota bacterium
ATTCGCGCGGCTTGCGTTCGATTTTGATCGACTGCCCGAAGTACATGTTCGATGTAACGCTTTTCAATCTCTTCTAGCGGTACCAATTCGGTCGGGTCATCACCACCAATGAACACGGTACCCCCGCGATGATCACGGATTTTATCTGGAAGGTCTTCGACTGTCACAGAATCATAGCGAGTCAGTGCCAATGCCCTTTCCATCACATTTCTCAATTCACGGACATTTCCAGGCCATGAGTAAGCTAATAATTTTTCCGCGGCAGTTTCAGTCATTCCGGTCACCTCCTTGCCGGAACTTTTCGCGAACTGATCGATGTAATGCGATGCGATTGTGAGGATATCAATGCCGCGTGAGCGAAGTGGTGGAAGATGCAGTTGAATAACGTTGATGCGGTAATAGAGATCCTGTCGGAATCGTCCTTCTTCTACCGCTGTTTCAAGATCCCGATGGGTCGCTGCCAGTACTCGCACATCGAATTGAATTTCCTGGTCACTTCCCACGGCTCTGATGCGATTTTCTTCTAATGCTCTCAGTAATTTTACTTGCATGGACATCGGCATATCACCCATTTCGTCCAACAGTAAAGTGCCACCTTCTGCTTCCATGAACAATCCTTTTCGCTCACTACGGGCATCGGTGAACGCACCACGTACATGGCCGAATAGCTCGCTCTCTAACAGCGTCTCCGAAAGTGCTGCACAGTTCACAGCGACAAATGGGTGCGTTGCACGTTTACTTAGTTTGTGGATTGATCGTGCTACAAGTTCTTTCCCGGTACCGCTCTCTCCTGTGATGAGTACCGAGGCATCGGATGTGCCAACCTGTTTCATCTGGTCGTACAGGTGCTGCATGGGCCTGCTTTCCCCAAGCATTTCCCCGAAATGATTTTCTGCTTTTGACTGTTGTTCAAGCAGGTGGATCTGCCGCTTCAACTGTCGGTGTTCAACCGCGCGAGCAATGGTGAGTGTCAGTAGTTCCAATTCAACTGGCTTAGTCAGAAAGTCATACGCACCACTGCGAATCGTGGCCACTGCCGTATCGAGCGTTCCAAAAGCTGTCATGACGATGACTGGGATGTCGGGACGGGTCGAACTGACCTGTTGGCAGAGTTGCAAACCCGTTGTACCCGGCATTCTGACATCAGTCAGCACGACATCAAAATCATTTTCGTGAAGCAGTGCATTTGCTTTGTTAGCACTTTGACACCAGGTGGTGGAGTATCCTTTCATCGTGAGCGTCGTATCGATCAGCTCGCACATTGCTTTGTCGTCGTCAACGACCAGTACCTTACCTTTCATCAGGCAGTCTCCGCGGGATCGTTTCTGTTTGCTTGACTGGTGTTGGGAGTAATGGGTAGGTGTATTGAGAATGCACTGCCATGTCCCTCGGAGCTTTCAACTTCAATCCAACCACCATGTTCTTGAACGATCCCGTGTGAAATCGATAATCCCAGCCCTGTGCCTTCCCCTACATCCTTGGTAGTGAAAAAAGGTTCAAAGATGTGTTCTCGATCTTCTGCTGATATCCCATCGCCATCATCGGCAATGATGATGGTGCGGTAGAGATGGTTTGTGTCGTACTCGCTATTCCCCGGAGGTTTTCGTTCAGTGTCAGTCAGGGTAATCGTCACATTCCCGTTATTTCCAGCTGATTGAATGGCATTGATGATCAAATTTGTCAGCACTTGTTGAATTTGACCTGCATCGATGTTCGCGGATGACGGGGTTTCCGGCAACGACAGGTAAAGATTTGTATGATGTTTAGTTGCGACGGTTTCCATCAGTTCGCGAGTGGTAGTGATCAGTTCGTTCAGATTTTGGGTAGATCTTTGAGGGGTGTTTTGCCTGGCGAAGTCCAGTAGCTCACGCACGATTCTTGTGATTTTTTGGGCCTCCGACTGAATCGCTTGTGCGCTCACGCGTGTCGCTTCCGGATCCAATTGGCCACTTGCCAGTAATTCGGCCCTGCCAGTGACCACATTAAGTGGAGTACCGATCTCGTGCGCAAGGCCAGCGGCCATTCTGCCAACCGTGGTCAATCGTTCTGCATGGCGTAGTTGCTCAACGGTTTTGATTTTTTCACGGGTTGCCATTTCAAGTTCATGATGTTGCTTCCTGAGTTGCCCACACATTTCATTCAGGGCGTTGCCTAAACGTCCAAGTTCGTCGGCGGACTCAATCTGAACCGGACCGGTGAAATCACCCTCGCCAACACGTCGTACCTTGTCGATGAGTTGGTTCAGTGGTTTGCCCACCATGTGGACACCACCCACCAAGATCACAAAGCCTGACAGAGAAGCAACCCCTGTGAGTGCAATTAGCGAAGTCATTAGTGAGTGCTGGAACTTCGGATTCATACCGTCATCAGGAACTGCAACCTCGATTTTGCCGGCTTTGATTCCATCCGGTCCCTTGCTGGTAAAGGGAACATAGGTGTACACGACTTGGTTACCCGATTGATCTGGCATGCTGAGGACGGTGGTTTTCTGTTCTGCAATGATCAGGTTCAGGGGAGATGGCTGTTGGTCGCTGTCATTGATTGCAGATACTTCCACCCATCGCATGGTCACTTGCTGAAAGCGGGGTGAGCGTTGCATGAGCGTGGGGATTTCTAGTACGCGATTATCTTGAATTGCACGGTCAATGGTTGGCTGCAGGGATTGCACCAGTTCCGAAGCAAATTGCTGGTGTTCTGCTTGAGCTCGTTGTTCCTGTCGGACGGTTAAGAAGGCGAATAGCCCGACGACGAGCAGCAGGCCCGTTAGAAATAGCAGAACAAGTTTGGCAGCGAGTCGCATTGACAGGTGTTCCAGTTTTCCGGGGGCAAGGCAGGCTTTTGCGGATTCAGACTGCTCAACAGTGGCGTGAAGTCATGCCATTGTAGCCGCCCTCTATAAAGAGCGGTCAGCGTCGGTTGCTAATACCGACGCTGACCGCATTGTGGGTCCGTCACCTCCTTGCGGCAGAGGCGGGAGCGTTATCACGAATTCACAACAACGAATCGTGATCCCTTCTCGCTACGGACCAACAGGAGGATGCCTTCTGCCTGTGCATCTTTGCGATGCTCGGCCATCAGCCGCTCAAAGTCTGCGACTGACGTTACTTTCTGTCGATTGATTTCCCGAATTACAATTCCAGGAGCCAGTCCTGCCTCTGCAGCAGGACTCTTTTCCCGCACTGAAGTGATGACAACACCTTCGGTACCTTCCATCCCCAGCTGCTTGGCTACGGCAGCATCCAGCGGAGCGATTTCCAGCCCGAGGCCTTCCATTCGCTTTCCTGGTTGCTCCCGCTCTGCCGGACTTTTCGCACCGAAATCGTTTGGCTGCATGGCAGCCTCGTATCCAAGCTTCATGTTTTTTCCGCTACGGATGATTTCGATCATCAGCTCTTCACCGAAGGTGGCACGCTCGACAGCGAGTTGCAACGCTTGGGGTGTCGAAACCAGTTTCTTGCCGAAACGGACAATGACGTCGCCAGCCTGAAGTCCCGCTTTGGCAGCCGGTGTGTCAGGATATACATCCGTAACGATGACGCCACCTCGCACCTTGACCTGCAATTCTTTCGCCAAGTCGGGCGTCACGGGCTGAATGCCCACACCCAGATAAGCACGTTTGACTGTCCCACTGTCGACCAGCTGATCACCAACCCAGCGGGCAAGGTTTGAAGGCACGGCAAAACCGATTCCCTCATTACCGCCGCTCCGCGAATGGATGGCTGTATTGATGCCCACCACTTCGCCGCGAAGATTGACCAGGGGGCCACCACTGTTGCCGGGATTGATTGCAGCATCTGTCTGCAGAAAGTTTTCACGTGCAGTGATACCAATGCCACGGTGTTTAGCACTGATGATGCCCGCGGTCACTGTACTTTCAAGGCCGAACGGCTGCCCAAGTGCCATCACCCAATCTCCGATTGAGACACGGTCGCTGTCGCCAAGTGTGGCAGCCGACAGATCTGTAGCGTCGACTTTGACAACAGCCAGATCGGTCTTGGGGTCAGTCCACACGTTCGTCGCTACGAATTCACGGCCATCATGAGTTCGCACGGTGACTTCACCACCGCCAGCAACAACGTGATTGTTGGTGAGAATGACACCGGATGAGTCGATGATGACACCAGACCCAATCCCACCTTGCGGCGCAGGAGCCGAACGTCCCGGACTCATGTTGGGAACCCCACGCTCCATTCCACGGAACATGTCTTCGAATGGTGTTCCGCGAAAGGGATTCTCGCCTCGCATGCCATCTTGGGATGGTTGTGGCTTGGCCTGAGAAGTCCATTTCGATGCGACTGCCGGCCGATTCTCAATCGAGACGACCGAAGGTAATAATTCCTCCGCAACCGTACGAAACGCACTTGATAGATGGTGGGCCGAGTCGATGGCCTCTTGCTGCTGCGGAGTTAAACTCGCTAAAGGAGTTTTCGGCGATTGATCAGCATTGACCCACGCTGCTCCGGAAAGCAGACCAGCGGCAGCCAATGCCGTTAAGCCTGTGGAAGCCCATGCTTCTGGTTTTCTGAATTTCATGATGGTTATCCTCCAAGTTCACTTCTTGTCTTTAGGGAGATCGCACTGGTTGGATGCTTGCTCCACAGAACTTTCTTGAGTGTGCCGGCACTCAGTCCTGTCTTGCATTCATCTCGCGTAACAACTCAACAGTCATTACCAGGGGTGGAGACCAAGTTGGCTCCGCCCAAGCTTGCCGTCTCGCTGCAACACGCTTGCTCCAACCTCTGCGAACCTCTGCGGATCGCTCGCGAATCTCGTCCGGTGTCGGATCTGATGACTCACGTTCAAAAGATTTTGATTTTTTGGACACCAGCCTCTCCCGATTAAAGACTTTGAAAAGAGAGTGACGCACGTTGCGTTACTCACGTGATCGGTGGTCAATGCACAACCCGTGCCAATGAATGAAAACTAACCAATTGCAGGTGTTTTCGAGGATCACCCACCTGCACCGCTGTCGCCGTTTGCCCCAGCGGGGCAATCTGCCCCACTTGCGACTAACCGAAGTATTGGGCAGATTCAAACAGCATGGCTGCCATCGACAACGTGATATTCACCCAGCAAAGCATGGGAGAACGTTCCTGCGTGGCGAACTGCACGCTAGGGATTCGCTGGTTGGTAAGGCAGGATTACTAGAGTGTTTCTGCGACGTCAAAACGCTATCAAATAAGGCGGCAGGGAAAGTGCAGTCTGACGCCCAAACGTGGTAAATCTTGCCGTGAGAGAAAAAGGTGTGTTGCGTTATTCGACTGAGTTAATATCCGATTCCAGTACATCATAACTTCATACTGATTAATCGAATGATGCTCACGAGGTTCCAACGAATCGGATCGACGCTCCCTCGCATTGCGAATTCACCCTGATTTCAACACCCAGCCTCATTCAGAAGTCCAACTGTCATTCGGTTTTGCAGCATCCGGAACTACAAGAAAACCGTCGGTTGGTCAGGTGTGCTGTTACGAGTAACAGGCCCCCAAGGGGTGTGATCCATGGAAGGAAGGAGCTGGAAAATGCACTGTTGGGAGTGTTAGTTTGTGCAGTCGCACTGATCAAGGTTCCAGAGTCTGCAACACAGTGCTCACAACACGCTTCCGCACTGAGTTGCGCTTTGGCAGGATCAGATGGTGCTGGCAGATCACAACTCGAGCAGCATTCATCTTCCAAAGCAAATGCCGCCACTGAAATCATCACCAAGCCACCGGTTGCTACCATCACGGGAAGTCGCCGGCCATGGCGTCGAAGGCCTGGAATGAATGCACTCGCGGCAAGTAACGAGCAGACCCCCACCATGATTTTATGAAACGAATCATCTGCCAGAAAGCTCAGACCCATCGCTGGTAGGAATCCGACGATAAAGGGCATTGCCGCGCAGTGAATAGCACAGGCAATCGATGCAACAACTCCTATCAAGTCGGTCCAAATATCTGTTTTATTCATCGCTTAGCCTCGCAAAACTGTTTGCTATTGCAGGGAGGGCAAGTGCCACGCGACAAATCGACATCGGAGGAGTATGAGACTTGACTTGGAAGACTGGACACTGGTTTGGTAGTGGCGACTTGATGGGCTGTTGCAGGTGAATGGTGAGCGGTTGATCGTTCTAAGTTCGACCGCCAGCACTTAGGCCCAACAGCATCAAGCCGAAATTGAAGAGTGCGATTGATGGAAATATGTGCGTGCAGGTCAACAACTCGAATACCTTGTGTCATCAATCGTTCGCGAAATAGTCGGGACCTGATCGAAATTTGATCGGATCGGAATACCAGAACATCGGCATCTCGGGTCAACCAGGCACGTCTGTTGATGGCTGCATTGGGTTCATTCTCGAAGCGAACGAGCACCTGAAATTCCATCGCTGGAAAGCAGGCTCGCAGCAGGTCAGCTGTGGAATGATCGAGTGCGACCACCTTGGGTGGACTTGGCTCCTCAGCAGCTACCACTGTCGGTGCTAGAAACACAAGCAACAGACACAAGAATCTGTAACTGGTCAGGTGGTGACTACCGGAAAAACGATGAATTGAAAGCAAGATTCGGCTCCATTGTAACTTGTGCGCATCTGCAACCTTTGTGCATTTAAGCCGGATGGCAGCGAGCCGTCAAGCATTAATGCAATGCTTTTGCATGTGGAATCTGCAATTATTTGCGGGAGAGACACACAGTCATCGCGCGATTAGCAAGCTTGAGATGCCGAGGATTTGGTTGCACCTCGTGTCCTGGTTTGAGGTCGTTGAGGGGCAAAAGGTGACAAGTTCATACGTGTTGGACCTCTAAGACATGATTCCCTGCGTCGGAGTAACGCTCCGAGAGTTGAGCCGGCGATTGCAGACAGCCCTCCCGCGGTAGCACGGCAGAGTCGTCAGTGGCAGCAAAAATTGTCACCAGTGAGCGCCAATCCGGCGAATGGCTGCGGGTGTTCTGAGCGACAAAGTGTTCCCATGATTTGGGGTCACTTGGCGATGTCAGTTTGATGAGGGCGTTGATGAGGGCCAGGGGGATGCAAATTTGTCCCCGATCAAATTGTTGTGTTATTACGATTTCGCCGTACTCGCTTTTCGGCTCGAGCTTTGGCAGTGTGACGGGCATGGCAGCCATCAAGTCGGGTCAGCAGTTTTTTCTCAAAAGAGGAAATGAATTTTCAGCAGTTGCGTAGGTTCAAGTCACAAGTGACTTACGTCAGTTTGTACGAGCTGGTCGCATTTTTTCGGCTTTTTACGTCGAAGCAGGCAGATTTCGGAGCTGATCAATTGATCACTGAATTCCACTTTTTGCGATCACACTGCATTCCTTTTCTCCCGCATCGCCTACACTGATCGGTTGTCGGTTGTGAGTCTTGTGGCAGGCCGAACTTTGTACGGAAATCGTAATTGCAACTCATGTGCAATTGGGGTATCGTCGTAAGGCAGTCACCATTTTTTCGACTTTATTCTCTAACACGCAATGGTCCGGTATGCGTCATTTCATTCAATTCCCGCTATTCACTCTGCTTCTCTTATTCCTGATTGCCACGATAGGTTGTCAAGATTCGGGGAGTTCTGCAGTTGACCAAGTCGACGCATCACACCAAGGCGATCATGACCACGGCGACCACGACCACGGCGACCACGACCACGGCGACCACGACGATAGCTCAGATCCCTCACTGCCCCCTACTGCCGGCGATCATGAAGATCATCACGATCCAGAAACTTATGATGAGGCCGTAACTGAGTTGCTTGCAACACAAAAAGCGATTGCAGATGCGTTTACTGCTGGCAAACAGGACGATGCCCATGGACCACTCCATGAGGTTGGGCATCTTTTGGGAGCTACGGAAACGCTGGTTGAAAAGTCGGACATGGATGACGAAACCAAGAAGAAACTGACCGAGGCGATTGAGCAACTCTTTTCATCTTATGGTGCTGTAGATGAAAAAATGCACGACACAGAGAAGGGAAAAGATTACTCCGATGTGTCCGAGCAGATCGAAAATGCGATCAATACACTGAAGGCACAGGCAAACATCTCGAAGGAATAGAGAGGCATGTCAATGATCAAACCTGTTTTCCTGAGTGCGGTCCTTGGTATCTTCGTTGCAGGTTGTGGTACCAATGAGTCGGTATCGACCAGCGAGAAGCTGCCATCGGGCGGTGGGAAGTACATTCTTACCGCGGAGCCTGCCGATGCGTTGACACCAACTGAGATAAAGGAAGCGGTTACCGAGCCCACGCGGGTGACGATTGCGGGGCGTATCGATGCAGGGGACGTTGAACCATTTCAGGACGGTCTCGCATCCTTCTTGATTTCACAATTGCCCGATGGTGACCATGCGGAGGGGGATCCTAACCATGCGGATAACTGTCCATTTTGCAAACGCAAGTTGAAAAATGCTCCCAAGGCAGTCGTACGTATTCTGGACGAGTCTGGGGAGGTGATGACGGTCGATGCCCGACAACTACTGGGCTTATCGAAGGGTGATGTTGTGGTTGTACAGGGATCAGCAACGTACCTTGAACCCGTCAACACCGTGCAAGTTGACGCCGAGGGAATTTTTGTTCGCTGAAACAGAAACGAAGGACACCGAGCTGAAAAAAGCACTTGGCCGCACTCCGGACACCACTCAGTAGGCACCACCCAGCGAGGGGGTTGCGCGGAAATGTGAACTGAGTGCTTGATGACCAGGCCACTTCCGACGGAGCGGATTATTCCCTGAGTAACTGCGAGTCAGGCACGGTCTCTGAAGCGATCAACCCAATTTTTCCGAAGGGAACGGTTGTTGGCGAAAAAGTGCTCTCACGCGAAGAGTTTTGGCTGCGAGTGGTTGATGGACGGGCACCACAAGAATGAGAGAAAACTACGATGTCGAGCAACGACAGGAAGCCTGTGGAGCCGCAGCAAGCGGCGGAAGAAAGAAGCGACGCGGACGGGACTCGAACCCGCAACCTCCGGATCGACAGTCCGGGGCTCTAACCAATTGAGCTACCGCGCCATTGGCTGGAGGGAAAAGTATATCGACACACTCAATACTCGC
>JAPOKD010000541.1 GCA_029977825.1 Planctomycetota bacterium
ATCGACCCGGTCAGGCCCAATCGAAATGTCATCGCAATGCTGCCGCACGGGTTGCAGCATCTACAGCTGGGCGGATGCCAAACCAGCGTTCAAATCCTGGAACGGCCTGGTGCAGCAACATCCCCAACCCGTCGACAACCCGACAACCTGCCTCTTCCGCCCGAAGGAGAAGTTGGGTTTTGAGCGGTGCGTAGACCAGATCGGTAACCACTGCACCCTTCTGCAGCCCATCCAGCGGAACGCGCAGTTCTGGTTTTCCGACCATGCCTAGAGACGTGGTGTTCACGACCAAAGCAGCATCTTCCAGAATATTTCCTGCTTGCACCCAATCAACAACACGCACGCGTTTGCCAAAGTCCTGCTTTAGCCGATCCGCTCGCACTCTTGTACGATTTGATAGGATAATTTCAGACACACCAACTTCAGATAGGGCCGCAACAACCGCCCTTGCCGCGCCCCCTGCCCCTAGAACAGCTGCAGGTCCAACGGTAGGGTCCCAGTCAGGCACGTTCTGACGGATATTTTCAAGAAACCCAAACCCGTCAGTGTTGTCGGCAATCACTCGTCCGTCCTTGCGAAAAATCAGGGTATTAGCTGCGCCGATCAAAGTTGCCCGATCGGTGATCTGGTCTGCCAGTTCCAGTACCTTTTCCTTGTATGGAATGGTCACATTTGCACCAACGAAACCCATTTTTGGCATCATGCGTAGAACGTTCTCCAGATCCTCATAGGCTACATCTATAGGAATGTAATATCCGCGCAGGCCGTAGGTGGACAACCAATGGCGGTGGAGCTGCGGAGACTTGGAATGCGAAATCGGGGACCCGATGACGCCAGCCAGTGGTATGCGCGACTCTGTCATGTATCCAATGCACCTCGCATGGCCAAATAGTTCAACGTTTCCAACAGTGGCATACCCAATACGGTAAAGTAATCCCCTTCAACAGCTGCAAACAACCGCACACCTTCTTCTTCAAGGTTGTAAGACCCAACTGAATAACGAATACGCTCCCAATTCCGGAAAACGTAGTGTTCCAGATATGTATCGCTGAAATTGCGCATGCGCATGTTAACCCGCCCGACATGCCGCCAGATCGGACGCCCACCCTGACAAATCACAGCTGCTGAAAACAGCCGGTGTGTGTTGCCACGCAGTGATTTCAACTGGTCAATCGCAGCATCTGGACTATCAGCTTTGCTCAGCAACTGGCCATTATGGTCCAACACCTGATCACTCCCAATAACAAATGCTTCCGGTGACTTAACACTGATTTTCGTTGCTTTCAGTTCTGCCAAAGCGTCGGCGATGTTGCGTGGCTGCTCACCCTGCGCGATCAGAGCTGCTTTGACCGCAGCCTCATCAACCCGTGGCGGAACCGCGGCAAAAGCAACATTTGCATTCTGCAGCAAGGTCGCTCGGATCTTGGATGTAGAAGCGAGGACGATCGGGACAGACATGTGGAAAACTCGATGGATATTGTTGGGTCTTTATCGCGGACCGGAGGGGTTGTTCACAAGGTCTTCACATCCAATAAGATTTTCTACGTAGTTCAGACAGATACTACAGGCTTATACCACCGTGGATTGGGATAAATTCAAACGCTGGATAACTTCGATAATCCAAGCCAAATCGACACAACCTAAGGTATATTCGGTTTCTATTATCAATTTAAGTTGCTATTTTTATTTGATAATCTTCATTTTTGATCCCAATAAATCTCATCCTGTCTGTAGCCTGGCCTGTGGAAAACATCTGGGATAACAAATTAATCCACAGTTTTTGTCGTCCCTACAACAACAACATCTTCTTTTCTTTTAATATTGTTTTGATATTGGTTCGGAAGCTTCAAAATTCTGATCTGATGTCTGACATTCTATCTTTTCTCTACCCTTGGACCCTGGCCTTTCACATTGTGTCTGTCATCTCTTGGATGGCTGGGTTGTTTTACCTTCCCAGATTGTTTGTACATCACGTAGAGCAGGCTAAAGAAGTAAAAGGCTTACCTGTTGTCTTTGACATGATGGAGTACAAACTGCTTCGGGTCATCATGAACCCTGCCATGATTGCGACCTGGGTGTTTGGACTGATATTGGTGTTGACGCCTGGGGTGGTGGATTGGTCCATGATTTGGCCTTGGACCAAGCTGTTTGGCGTTGTTGGTATGAGTTGGTTCCACCACTGGCTGGCTTTGAGGCGGAAGGATCTGGCGGCAGGTGTGAACACCGTAACCGGCCGAGGTTTCCGGATAATGAACGAAGTTCCTACGGTACTGATGATTGTCATCGTGTTTTCCGTGGTCTTAAAATTCTGATTAGGTTTGACTTCGCCGCAATCATTCCCTACCAACTCGACTGCCTGATCGTCCGACCAGGATTCTTCCGTTCCTATTCGCTGTTCTCTGCGACCGTGTTTTAAAACAGGCTGGGTGTGTCCTATGTCCACTGACTCTCTGAAGCTTTCTGATCTGAAAGCCAAAAGCCCTCAGGATCTTCTGTCCATGGCCGAAGATCTGGAGATCGAAAACGCATCGACAATGCGCAAGGGCGAAATGATGTTCCAGATTCTGCGTGAGCGTGCGGATGAAGGGTGGGAGATTTCCGGAGACGGTGTGCTGGAGGTGCTGCAGGACGGTTTCGGTTTTCTGCGGTCACCTGAGGCAAACTACCTGCCTGGACCAGATGACATTTATGTGTCGCCTGACATGATCCGCCGCTATTCTTTGCGAACGGGGGATACGATTGATGGGGTTATCAAGGCCCCGGATGAAAACGAACGTTATTTTGCGCTGACCAACGTTACAAAGATCAACTTCGAAGATCCTGAACGTGCCCGGCACAAGATTGCCTTTGACAACCTTACCCCGCTCTACCCTGACGAACGTTTGCAGATGGAAATCGATGATCCGACGATCAAAGATCGTTCTGCCCGTGTGATCGATCTGGTGGCGCCCATTGGGAAAGGTCAGCGTTCCTTGATCGTGGCGCCGCCACGAACCGGTAAAACCGTTATCCTTCAAAATATCGCGCATTCTATCGAAAAGAACCATCCAGAGTGCTATTTGATCGTTTTGCTAATCGATGAACGTCCCGAAGAAGTGACCGACATGCAGCGCTCGGTTAAGGGTGAGGTCGTTTCATCTACATTTGATGAACCCGCTTCCCGGCATGTTGCAGTGTCTGAAATGGTGATTGAGAAGGCAAAGCGGCTTGTTGAGCACAAGCGCGATGTAGTGATCCTCCTCGACTCCATCACCCGCTTGGGGCGGGCATTCAACACTGTTGTGCCATCTTCTGGTAAAGTTCTGACTGGTGGGGTTGATGCGAATGCTCTGCAGCGACCGAAGCGTTTCTTTGGGGCAGCACGGAACATCGAAGAAGGTGGGTCGCTGACGATTATAGCAACCGCGTTGATCGATACTGGTAGCCGGATGGATGAAGTTATCTTTGAAGAATTCAAAGGCACTGGTAACTCGGAAATCGTGCTGGATCGCAAGATTGCCGATAAACGCGTTTTCCCGGCCATCGACATCCTGAAGTCAGGCACCCGGAAGGAAGATCTGTTGATCAACAAGGTCGACTTGCAGAAGACATTCGTCCTGCGACGTATCTTGAACCCGATGGGCACCACAGACGCGATTGAATTCTTGTTGTCGAAACTGAAGCAGACCAAGACAAATGGTGAATTTTTCGATTCCATGAACACCTGATCTAACATGCCGATGAGGCGGTGATCGGATGGATACAATTTTTGCATTGGCAACAGCGCCAGGGAAATCTGGCGTGGCAGTGGTCCGGATTTCTGGGCCACAAGCGTTTTTGGTTGCTGAACGCCTTACAGGCAAACCTTTATCTGGTCGTGGCATGCACCACCACATGCTGCGCGCGGCGGATGGGTCAATTTTGGATGACGCGCTTGTTTTGTCTTTTGTGGGCCCGGCTAGTTTTACCGGAGAAGACAGTGTGGAGTTACAAATTCACGGTAGTTTGGCGGTCGTTAACGCGGTTTCACATGAACTTGTGACCATGGGCTTGTGTCGGATCGCCGAACCGGGCGAGTTCACCCGTCGTAGCTTGGAAAATGGTAAGATGGATTTGGTGCAGGTCGAAGGACTGGCCGATCTGATTGAGGCCGAAACTGAAACCCAGCGACGGCAAGCGCAGAAGATACTAGCCGGTCAGCTCGGTAGACGTGTGGAAGAGTGGCGCGCGAGTCTCGTTAAAGCGGCATCCTTGATCGAGGTGACGATAGATTTTTCAGATGAAGATGTGCCTTTTGATGTTTCTGACGAGGTGAGAGAGCTGTTGCTGTCCATTCGCAGCAACCTGAACGAGGAAAGCAAGAACGCCACGCGTTCAGAACGTGTGCGATCCGGTTTTGAAGCGGCGTTTGTGGGGGAGCCGAATGCAGGGAAATCCACTCTTCTCAATGCTTTGGCTGGTCGCGAAGCGGCGATCACTTCGCAAGTGGCGGGGGGAAATCCCGCTGGCATCGAAAGTTGTATGGGTTTGGGGGGGGTTTCTTTTTCCCGTCTGTTTTCGGCAGGGGATGG
>JAPOKD010000248.1 GCA_029977825.1 Planctomycetota bacterium
CAATCTGACGCGCGATAGAGCCTTCGTAAAACGCTTTTTTGCCTTCCTTTGCGATCAATTCGTAGGTTCGCGCGAGATTGGGATTGCGAAAAATCTGCCCCTCGACAGGTGGTTTGCCATCAATCAAGAACGTGTTCTGGGAATCAGGTTGGTCGGCAAACGCCTTGTCGGCCTTGCTCCAATAACCGGCAATGATTTCAGTCACCGGAAACCCCTCCGTTCCATATTCAATCGATGGCTGCAACAGTTCTTGCATCGGCTGCTTACCGAAACGTCCGTGAAGTTCGAACCAGCCATCAACGCAACCAGGCATTGACCAGGAAAGTGGTCCCTCCAAAGGGATCTGGTCCAAACCCCGTTTCTTGAAAACATTGCGATTCAGCGCATAGGGACTGCGACCGCTCGCATTGAGCCCATACAGCTTCTGACTTTTGGCATCCCAGTAAATGACGAACAGGTCGCCACCGATTCCGCAGTTCATCGGTTCCACCAAACCAAGCATCGCATTGGTAGCAATGGCGGCATCTACAGCGTTTCCGCCCTGCTTCAAAACGTCCAGTCCAACGGAGGCAGCCAGAGGATGGCTGGTAGCTACCATCCCATGAGTTGAAATTACCGTTGAGCGACTCTGGTGTGCTTCGCCATAGGGACGATCATAGGGTCCCCCGCAGAAACCAGTCTGCGCGAAGAGTACATAACCGCCTAAACATGCGGAAAACAGAACAACCATCGCGTGCATCAGACAAGCCTCAGATCTGCATGGAGTGTACAACGCCGACACGATCACCAAGTCGATCAGTCAGAAGCATAAGGCTTTGTCCTTTTGTGCTTCTAACGCGTGATTCGGTCTGCAGACGGCATTTCCGCCAAGCTCGCCTGTTGAGTTCGTTGACTGAACTTCAAAACTTTTTTTTCTAACAGTTAAGACCATTCGGTGCCTCTGCAAACGATTTCAGCGTGTGAAATCAATGGCTACCTCCGTTTGCGACATCACACGCCACTGGTTGTCCTGGCTCGTGATCGCACGAATCACAATTGGCCATCGCCCCAGCAAACGATCTGAGTCCTGCGTATGAATCGTCAGTGGCATCTTTTCAACGCCAGTCGGCAGCGTCACGTTGACCGGTTCGATCGAAAAGAGATCCTGAATCTGTACCGGCGGAATGATTTCGATCTTCACTGGCGTTTGTAGCTTGGCAGAACGGGAAACGATGATTGGTACTTCAAACGTTTCACCAGCCAGGACAGTCAACTCACGAGCTTCATGTGAAATTTTCAGCAATGCACCCTCGAGAATCATGGTGATGCGGGCATCTGCCGGGGCCGTTACAAAGCGGCTTCGCCCCTGAGGATCTTTCTGCTCGGCAACTCCCAGAACGACCATTCTGGTTGTCCGGTTGGTCTCAAGCCACTCCGGCATGAAGCAGGGGTACAGAACTTTCGACTGCCCAGGAGGAACCGTGATCACTGGCGCTGTGATCCCCTGCCGATGCCGACCCTGGCGGGCGGCCATATGAAGCTGGACAGGACCATCGAAATCCTCGTCACGTTGGACCAGAAACGGAGCGGGATAAGTTGTTCCACGATGAACAGCTCGCTGCCGATTCTTGTCGATCAATTGAACGCTAAAGCGCGGCTTCATGGTGCAGGTGCACATTGCATACGGAACTCGCTGTTTGTCTGGATCGCGGGGAGAAAGATTTCCTGCTGCCGGACTCGCTGACTTTCTTACGACGTCATGGCCGTTGATGGCAGCCTTTCCCACAACACGAAACCGTGTTGTATTGGCTGCGACGGTACCTGCGCATTCAAGGGTGATTTTGAGCTGATTCTTTTTGGCCGGTATTTTGAGTTCAGTCTTCGTCGTTATACCGTCAGGCATTCCTTCCAGTTCGATTGCGATCTCATCTGCGAATCCACCGATGCGTTCGACGGCAACAGACAGCTGGGCTGTACCACCGATTGGAACATTCAACTGCTGCGGGATCGTCAAGAAAAAATCTGCAGCCTTTTTCTCAATCGACAGGCGGAAGATCGCTGCCAAATCCTTATCCTGCCCTGAAAGATCACTCACAGCCACATCATAAGTGCCATCCAACGGTACAACGAACTGAGTTTTTGAGTCAGCGCTAGCGGGGACATCGTCATTTTCAACAAGCTGCTTGCCATCCTGATTGAAAATGGCGATCGCCACGTCGAGCTCGGTGCCGATTGCCTGAGACTCAGCAGATACCGTCCAGTTTTCCCCCTTTTTCGCCGTGAAGCAAAAACGCCGTTTTGCGTCTCCCGGCATCCAGTCTGTGACTGCTGCCGGTGTGGCAAGCTGACGTGGACCATCTTCTTCCGGGGTGCTGTCCGCTTCATACAATCCGGTCTCCTCAGGCAGGTTGCTGAGCGGTATTTCAAAACCGGGCGATGCCCCGAAATCGGTTTCCAGCCGCATGGAAAAAGTGGATGAAGTACTGCCAGAAGGCGCCTCCACAAAACGCAAAACCGATTCCAATTTTGCGGCGCCTGTTGCAACCCCATAACCGATAAACCGGACCGGCTGTTTTTGGCCTCGTGTTAGCCGGGCAGGGGCAGTTGCGACCACTCGCGGCCCGGCGGTGATAGCCAGACGATAGACAAACGCCCGGTTGCCACGGAAGTCTGCGTCGTGAAGCCTGATTGTGTATACCATTCCCGCCTTCGCACCAAATGTAAGTGCCAAGTCCCGACCTTGAGTGTCCGCCACATCAGCGACGATCCGACCACCCATATCATGGACCTGCAATACGCCATTGAAATCAGCTCCCAAACGCCGGGCAAACAATTCAACACTGATGGGACCATCACGTTTGGCACGGATCAGGTAACGATCAACTTCTGAAATGCGATTCAGACGCGCAGAAACGCCAACCGGCAGTTTTCCAACCTCCATTGGTTCATCACGAAATCGCTTTTCAATGATCTCACGTGTATCACTGACGAGGAAAACAGCAGTGCCGGAAGAGCCGTTTGCATTCGCAACTTGCCAGCGTTTCAACCCGGGACGGCCAGTCGCGTCCACTTTGATTTGAGCTGGTATCTCGCGTGGGATCGGAAAGGCAGGCAAGCTTCCTTTTTCACCAAACCAGTACGGTGGCTGCGGAACAAGAAAATCGCCTGGTGGGCCTTCGATCTTCAAGCTGGCGTTGTCATCAAGGACAAAGAACTCCATGTCTGGTGTGAAATCGTAACCTCCCAGCATGACATGCTTCGTCTCACCAAGCGTGATCGCAGGGGGAAAGACATATCCCAACTCGGGAGCCTTTTGTGCAAATACATTTGCCAACCCCATCAACCAGAGAATGAGCAGTTGCGGAAACAACCTTGCCGGCGCGAGTAATTTTGGTGTCATGATAATTCCGCCTCACCGGAAAGATTTGAGCCACTCAAGGGTTCATCTCAAGCGAGCAATTCTTCGATCACAGCACCACCGTTGACGATGGGAACGGGGCGGCCCAGAGGCGTGTGATGGGTTTTATCTGCATTGATCCCCATGAGATGGAAAATGGTGCGAAGCAGATCCTGAATGCCATAGGGTGTAGTGGTGGGGAAGCTTGCCGTTCGATCACTTGCTCCGATGACGGCTCCCCGTTTCACACCGCCTCCGGCAAAGATTACAGTCTGACATTGTGACCAGTGATCGCGTCCAGCATCCGCATTGATTTTTGGAGTTCGCCCCATTTCGCCCATCATTACCACAAGAGTTTCGTCCAGCATGCCGCGATCATCCAGATCGTTGATCAATGCACTGAATGCCTGATCGGTTGGTGGAACCAGTGCCTTCTCATGACTGGTGAAGTTATCGACATGTGTGTCCCAGCTTCCATGATCAATACCGACAAAACGGCATCCGGCTTCAACGAGTCTTCGCCCCAGAAGTGCACATTGCCCGATTGAAGTCAGTCCATAGCGTTCGCGGATTTTTTCTGATTCGTCCTGAATTCGAAATGCCTTTTTCGCAGCTGGCGAGGTCACCAGTTCGAGCGCTTTTTCGTAATAGCTGGACATCGTTCGTGCCCGTCCTGTCTGGTCTTCCTGTGTACCGAGTCGTTCTGCACCAGCGAGCAGCTTTCGTCGCAACTGAAAACGGCGATCTCCAATATCGTCGGGCAGGTTGAGGTCCCGAACTTGAAAATCTGGCTGGACTGGATCAGTTTCAATCGTGAAGGGCGCATGCTGCGCACCAAAGAAACCCGGACCGCCGGGTCCAAGCGGATTGGGCATCTCGACATAAGGTGGTACGGCACCACCCTGCCCGAGTTCACGCGAAACAATCGAACCAAGTGAAGGGTAAAGCTCATTGAACGGCATTCCCTTCGCCTGACCGTCAGCGAAACTCGGCGGGTACCCGGTAAGAACCCAATGCCGACCCGTCTGATGCGCGTTATCACGATGGCTATGCGACCGCATGATTGTGAACTTGTCAGTGATCTTTGAGCAGTGGGGCAGAATGTTACCGATTTGCGTGCCCGGGACCTTTGTCGAAATCGGTCGAAAGGGCCCTCGAATCTCCGACGGAGCATTGGGCTTTAGATCCCACATGTCGATATGGCTTGGCCCACCCTCCAACATGATGAAGATGCACGCCTTGGCCTTGGGATGCGTTTGGCCGGCAGCAGAAGCTTCCAGCTGAAGCACCTGAGGCAACGAAATTCCGCCCAACAATCCAGTTGCCCCGACACGCAACGCGTGGCGGCGAGATACCCCATCACAGCATCGATGCTGATTGAAATTCACTTTAAACATGATCTCTGCCGTGCACCTTTTATCAGTGGTTGTAGACAAATTCTCGTGTGTTCAGTAACGCCCAGAGGATATCTTCCGAAGCCTCGCGACGCGTTATACCCGGTTCCTGAAACGCTTGCTGCATCAAGCTCTGCTCAGCTGACGTTGGCTGGCGACACAAGGTTGCGAGGTATATTTCTTCGATAATTTGCGTGGAAGATCTTTCCGAGGCGGCAAGACGTGCGGCCAATCCGTCACGGTGACGGATTTTACGCACGGACTCCGGAGAATTCATCAAGTGCAGTGCCTGAGCGATCGATGGCTCATTCCCGCGTTCGCATTCACAGACGCTTACACGCTGAGGACGCCCGAAAACACGGAAGAAGTACGATGGCATCCGATTGTCCCAAATCTGAATCGCGCGATAACCCTCGGGCCATCCATTGAACTGCTCAGGCACTCCCGTTGCTTGACAAATCGCATCCAACAAGACTTCCGCAGGCATTGGTTTCCAAGCTGCGCGGGAAAAATTCTGCGTGTCCGTTTGGTTCGAAAGATTCGGCACCGCCTCCAATTGATATGCATTGGCATTAAGAACAGAGCGAGTGAACGCCTTGAGGTCATACCGCTTCGCAATCAAGTGATTTGCGAGAGCTTCCAGCAGCGGCTCATTGGTCGCCGGATTCGTCGCCCGAAGATCGTCGATCGGCTCGACGAGTCCGCGTCCGAAGTAATGTGCCCAGATCCGGTTGACAATCATTTTGGCAAAGTAGGGATTTTCTGGCGACGTCATCCATCGCGAAAGCACGTCACGTCGATCCTCCACCCCATCCAACGCTACTGCTTTGGCACCCAGCCCGACAGGCAGTAGCTCGACCCCTGTTTGCGGATGCTTCAGATTCACACCACCGCGTGAATAAATTTTACGTCCACCCGAGGCAGCTTTTTTGCGTTGAACGCCGGTAAAAAATCCTGCGAACGCGTAATAATCAGCCTGCCCCCAACGCTCAAACGGATGATGATGACATTGTGCACACTCGATCCGAACCCCCAGAAAGATCTGACTGATCGAACGTCCCAACATCTCAGAATCCTTATGCACTTCATAAAAAGAAGCTGGTCCTTCGGCAAGCGTGTTTCCCTCCGCCGTCACGATCCTGCGTGCAAACTCGTCATATGGAGTGTTGTCATTGAATTGGTCACGTAGCCATCGTGTCATCGCCACAGCACCTTGTGGTTTCACAATCGCCTTGTCCACACGGAGGATATCTGCCCATTTCATTGCCCAAAAGTCGGCATACTCTGGGCGTTTCAGAAGCTGGTCAATCACTTGCGTACGTTTGTTCGGCGACAAGTCAGCCATGAACCGCCTGACCTCATCGGGAGTAGGCAAGGAGCCAATCGTGTCAAGATAGACTCGACGCAGGAAAGTAGCATCGTCGGTGACCTGCCCGGGTTGAATGCCGAGTCGCTTAAGTTTGTCCCAGACTGCCTGATCAATGAAGTTATTCTCTTCAGGTCTCTGGAACGTTGCGAGGTCTTGCGGAATTGTCACGCGGCAAATACCCACATGACCAAGATAGCGAACGAGGATCGCTGCTTCGCCCGGGTTGTTGCTGACGCGGATTTTGCCATCACGATCCGCCGTAGCAATCTCTTTTGCATTCGAGTCGAACTCGGCTTCTACCGTCACGCAACGTCGGGTTCCATCGGAGCCAATTGCAGTCACCAATAACTGCTGCTCACCGTTGGGTGCCATCTGGATCCGTTCCGGGTAGACATCAATCGCTACCACACCCTGTGACGCTTCATCATCCAACTGGGCACCCTCGGCGATCCAACGTTCAATCCGACGGTACCATGGTGAACCCAGTTCGATTTTGGCTCCGCCGCCGTGTGGTGTCATGCCTGTTGCCTTCTTCAGCAACAGACTCTGTTTTGGAGCTGCTGGCGAAACACGGCGACCGCGTGCCTCCTTTACCACCGCATTGTGATCAGCAACGGCGTCAAAACCGAAGATACTCAGTCTGAAACCGTTCTGCCCCTCTGCTTTGCCATGGCAACCGCCCGAGCTACACCCACTTTTTGTCAGAATCGGGAGCACTTCCCTACGAAATGAAACGGGCGTTGGAGAGCCTAGCCCGATCACAACCACCGGAACCTGAACTACTTCATCATCACAACGCACCACGATGACTGCTTTTCCATCCCGTTTCGGAACGACTCGCCCATCGACACCCACTTCAACAATCTGTGGCTCGGTCGTCTCAAAATTGCAACGCCTGCTCACATCCAGGTCAGTCGTATCCCCAACCTTCATGACCAGCAACTGCTGCATGCCCTCGGGCCGATCAAGTCGCACCGATGGTGGAATGACTTTTAATTGGCCATTGGCAAAAACACCGTTTGAAGCGCAGAACAATGCGATAATGAAAAAGAGATATTGGTTGACGAAAAAGTTCCGCATTCCATCACTCCCGGAGCGTGACCGCAATAGTTATGAAAATACCCCGATTCAAAGTGTGCGACAACTGTATGACAGGCCATTCGACGATACTGCTCACCCTGCGGATCTCGCTCAAACCCTGATTCGCCTGAATGTGCTGCCGAATCAACAAAAATTCTGCAAATGTGGCGATGCTGAAAATTTCCGAATACCGAGAGCAGCTGCCTGATTGACCTCGCCTGACTCCCCCCAGTCTTTGCACCAGGTTGAGTGAGAGGATTGGGGTTAGTGTTGCGGCTGTGTTCTGGAGGCTGAGGCGTAGCCGAAGCCGGAAGAACACAGCTTGCTGCAAATGCGGCAGGGGTTTGGTAATCCAGTGAACTGTTGATGCGATGATGGTTGTAGTCGAGTCGCCAGCGATCAATCACCCAGCATGCTTCCTCGAAGCTCAAGAAGATTTCACGGTTTAGCAGTTCGTCGCG
>JAPOKD010000100.1 GCA_029977825.1 Planctomycetota bacterium
GCAGGCTCTACGACTCCATAATTGGAATCGAGCTGCAACTGCTGACGCGTTGGATATCAATCGGACAACTCTCTACAAGAAAATGAAGCGGCTTGGCTTGGACGATCCACGTTTGCAATTTGCCTAATGAGAGTGCGACTCGAGCTGTACTTTTCGGGTCCATTACGAAACACAGAACTGTTCTGCCAGATCGAATGGGAAGACGATTGGGATCATGGCTCCGTGCCATCGGATATCAATTCTGTCTACTCATGATCTCTCCCAAGGCAAAGCCAAAACAGCCTGTTCATTATCTTGAGGCCTTGCTTTTTGTCACGATCGGCCCGTTTTGCTAGCGATCCTTTTGGATTAGGGCGTGCACTTTCGCTAATCCTCAAGGTCAGGCTTACCGATATAACCAGACGTGTCTGATTGTTTCAACAGCGTAAGACTGGGACGTAGAACCGGTGTCTGATTCTGCCAATTCCCACTACTCCACTCAAAAGCCTGAGTCTGCCTTTGTGCGCTGGGTCAATCAGTGGGGCTCAGCAGTGGTCGATGGCATTACCACCATTGGTGACATGACGTTGTTCACCTGGAAAATGCTGAAGTGGCTCTTTACGCGTTTGCCGTGTCGGGGAACGGTGCTGGTAAATTTCTATCAGGTGGGCGCGTTGAGTCTGCCCGTCGTCGCCTTGACCGGCACTTTTATCGGCATGGTACTGGCAGTGCAAAGTTACGCGCAGTTTCACGCAATTGGCTTGGATAGTCGCTTGGGAGCCGTGATCAATAGCACGCTGGTCAAAGAGTTGGGGCCGGTTTTGGCTGCCACAATGTTGGCTGGGCGTGTCGGGGGAGCGATGGCTGCGGTGCTGGGCACGATGCGGGTCACCGAGCAGATTGATGCCTTGACGGCTATGGGAGCGGACCCCATCCACTACTTGGTGGTTCCGCGTTTCCTCGCCTGCATTTTGTTGATCCCCTCGCTCACGATCATGGCTGATTTCATGGGGATCGTTGGCGGTTACTTCTACAGCGTGATTATTTTGGGCATCGATCACGCAGCCTATCTGAATCATTCCAGAGATGGTGTGACCGGATTTGATTTATTCAGTGGCATTTTCAAGAGTGTTTTCTTTGGTTCAACAATCGCGATTGTGAGTTGCTATCGGGGGTTTAATTGTGAGCCAGGCGCCGAAGGCGTGGGGAAAGCAGCAACGACTGCGTTTGTCTATTCATTTGTCCTTATCCTTGCCGTGGATCTGTTTTTGACCATCGTCATGAATTCGATTTATTACACCATTTACCCCAACGGATCCTCCTTTCTATGAATGAAGTATCCGCATCTGATGATGGAGACGACATTCCTGAATCTGGCCATTCACATCAGGGAGTTGTGGAAACACAACCGTCTGATGATGAGCAGTCGTTGATTGAGGCGAGAGACGTATCTGTTGTTTTTGATGATCAAGTTGTATTGCAAGACATTGCCTTGCAGATCACACGCGGTCAAACCGTCGCAATCATTGGTGAGAGTGGCTGCGGCAAGACGGTGTTCATGAAGACTTTGGTGGGGTTGGTTCGGCCTACGCGAGGTGAGATCTTTTTCGACGGCGAAGGACTTCACCACATGGGGTATGCAGAACTTACACAGACGCGTCGCAGATTTGGTTTTGTTTTTCAAAACGCCGCATTGTTCGATAGCATGTCCGTATTCGAGAACGTGGCCTTCCCGCTTCGGCAAAGTGAGGTCGTTTCCGAGACAGTGGTTGAGGAAAGCGTGATGCAGCACCTCGCTGAGGTAGGGTTGCCAAGAAATGTCGCTTATAAGCGGCCCGCAGAGTTGTCAGGTGGGATGCGAAAACGTGTCGGTTTGGCACGCGCATTGATTCTGAAGCCGGAGGTCGTTGTTTACGATGAACCGACAACCGGTTTGGACCCAATCATGAGTGATGTGATCAATGAACTTATACTTGATACCAGGCGACGGTATCCGGTTACCAGCGTTGTTGTGACTCATGACATGCATACGGCCAGAAAAGTCGCGGATCGTGTGCTGATGTTTTATCCGCGCACTCGACTTGATGAAAATGAATCACAGGTTCTGTTTGACGGACCACCCAGCTCTCTGGAGCATGCAGAGGATCGGCGTGTTCGCCAGTTTGTTCGTGGAGAAGCTGGTGAGCGATTGACGGAATTAGCGCACGGGTTGTCTGGCTAGCTTGGCTGCTTATCAAGCCTGATGAGAAAAAATCATGGATGAAAATAGACTGCGATTTGGTGTAGGCGTGTTGGTGATTTCGGCAATCGGAATCGGCATCATCCTGACATTCCTGTTTGGGGCATTCCCCAGCGTGCTGCAGCGTGACTATTCGCTGTCGGTGGTCTTTGATTCAGCAGAAGGCATTGGTGCCAATACCCCTGTGGTTCGCGACGGTGTGCGGATCGGGCGCGTTTCCAGTATCAGCCTGCGTGATCAGGGAGGTGTTCTCGTGACACTTGCGATGGACGCCACCAAACCGGTGTCCCACTCCTATATCCCTCGGATTGGTACCGGTAACTTTGTTACCGGTGATGCGCAGCTCGAGTTTGTACTCGGAAAACCAGCCAAGCTTAGAACCATCTGGGATGCTACCGGGAAAGCACAGGACTATCCCGAGATACTAAAGCAGCCTTACACCGATGGCGAGTACATCTCATATGGTGAGAACTCGGAAAGCCTGTTTGAAATGCAGTCTGATCTTCAGCAAACGTTTGAAGCTATCCGCAATGCAGGCTCATCGATTGCGGTTGCAGCAGAAAGCATCAACCAACTGGCATCTGGGGTCGAGAAGGTGGTAGGGGGAAGTGATTCGAAAGTCGAGCAGGTTGCTGACGAGGCCGTAAAAGCACTGCGTGAATTCAATGGAGCGATGACGGATATTCGTGAAATCGTCAACAATCCAGTCATTCGCGACAATCTTGAAGAGTCGGTTGTGCAGTTACCTGAGGTGCTCAAGAAAGCAAGGGAAACGCTTGAGGCCACCGAACGCACCTTTGACAGTTTTGAACGCGTTGGCGCTCAATTCGAGAAGGTTGGCGAAACTGCAGTTGATACCGTTAATAGTGCTCAAAAAACGATGAAAAATGTTGAGCAGTTCACCGAACCTCTGGCAACGCATGGTGACCAGCTGGTAAATCAGGTGCTGACGACCATGAGCCGTTTGGACAGCACGTTGGCAGAAGTGAATGAGTTCGGCAAAGCTCTTAACAACAAAGACGGGTCCGTACGTCTGTTGCTTGATGACCAGGAAATGTATTGGAAGATTCGTCGAACGGTAGAAAACATTGAAAGTGCTACCGCAAGAATCCGGCCAATTCTTGATGACGTACGGGTATTCACCGACAAGGTCGCGCGTGATCCCCGGCAGTTGGGCGTTCGAGGCGCACTTTCCAAGAGGCCGAGCGGCGTCGGACTGAAGTAAGGTACCGCAGACACTCAGTGGGCTGAGGCTCTGCGATACAAAGACGTCAACCAGCCACGGCTGTGCCGAACCGGGCGCTGGCTGCAGATATGCACAGGAGGCTAGCTTGAGGCCCTGAGTTGACCGCGGGCGCGACGAACAGCAGTTTCCCTGATCTGAGCCTCTTCAGGCGTCGCACCAGACATTGCCAAGGCAGCATCCAAGTCCTCATGAGCCTTGTCCCGATCAATCAAATCGATGGGGGTTGAGCGACCGGTCAGCACGTTGATGACATCACCTTCAATGTGAGCGAATCCACCATCCACGTAGTAACGTTCAGGACCCGCGGCGGTTTGAAGCCGAAGTGTTCCGAAACCCAGTCGGCCGATTAGTGGGGCTCGACCACCCATGACCCCCAGTTCCCCATCAAACATTGGGAGCGACACGTACTCGGCCTCCCGGTCAAGTTCAGTGCGTTCAGGCGTTACAACTACACAGCGAAGTGTCATGACTCTTAGCCCTTCTCTTCCATTTTCTTAGCCTGCTCTTCTGCCTGCTCGATCGATCCGACGTACATGAACGCCTGCTCGGGCAGATGATCCCATTTTCCATCGCAGATTTCTTCAAAGCTTCGGATGGTGTCAGCCAAAGGCGTGATCTCTCCAGGCTTGCCAGTGAAGACTTGGGCGACCAGGAATGGCTGGCTCATGAAACGCTCGATACGTCGAGCACGGTGGACAACCATTTTGTCGTCCTCACTCAACTCATCAACACCAAGAATAGCGATAATGTCTTGCAACTCACGATACCTTTGCAGGATCGTCTGTACCCGTCTGGCAATTGCGTAGTGACGGTCACCCACGTACTGAGGATCAAGAATTCGCGAGTTCGATGCGAGGGGGTCAATCGCCGGATAAATACCCTTCTCCGAAATTGAACGCTCCAGATAGATGAAAGCATCCAACTGGCCGAAAGCAGTAGCCGGTGCCGGATCGGTCGGGTCATCGGCAGGCACATAGACGGCTTGCACCGATGTAATCGCCCCTTTCTTGGTCGAGGTGATTCTTTCCTGCAACGCTCCCATCTCTGTGGCAAGCGTCGGTTGGTAACCCACCGCTGAAGGCATTCGACCAAGCAACGCAGATACTTCCGAACCTGCTTGCGAGAACCGGAAAATGTTGTCAACAAAAAGCAGCGTGTCAGCGCCGGTTGAATCACGGAAGTACTCTGCCATTGTCAGGGCGGACAGGGCAACGCGAAGTCGCGACCCCGGTGGCTCGTTCATCTGACCGAACACCATACAGGTCTGCTCGATAACCTTTCGACCAGTGTCACCAATCTCGGTGTCCTGCATTTCCAGCCAGAGGTCAGTACCCTCACGTGTTCTCTCACCGACACCGGCGAACACGGAGTAACCGCCGTGGCTGCTGGCGATTCGAGCGATCAGTTCGGTCAAAATAACGGTTTTGCCAAGGCCAGCACCACCAAACAGTCCGGCCTTACCACCACGCACAAACGGGGTCAGCAAGTCAACCACTTTGATGCCCGTCTCGAACACTTCAGTGTTGGTGGAGAGTTCATTGACGGGAGGAGCTTGCCGGTGAATTGGCATGTACTCGTCAGCTTCGACAGGACCTCGTTCATCGATCTCCTTGCCGAGCACATTGAAAACCCGTCCAAGGGTTGCGGTGCCCACAGGAACGCTTACAGCTTTTCCCGTGTCCACAACGTCCATGCCCCGCATCATTCCTTCGGTGCTTCCCAGTGCAATGGCTCGGACACGACCGCCACCGAGGTGCTGTTGCACTTCACCGACCAGATCGATGTCAACGCCTTTGTGCTGTGACTTGATTTCCACAGCATTGTAAATGGGAGGCATGTGACCTTCGGGAAACTCGATGTCGAAAGTCGAGCCGATCACCTGGGTGACGCGTCCAACAGTGTTTTCGGTTGCAGTAGACATGTTCGTACTAAAGGCTGGGGTTAGCTAATTGGATGTGTGAATTTGAAAGGAATACACAGGTCGGTTGGCATGGTCGGTGATTAGCCTTCCAGTGCTTCAACACCACCGATGATTTCCATGATTTCACCCGTGATTTGACTCTGACGGGCGCGATTGTAAGTCATGGACAGTTGTTTGATCATGTCCCCTGCACTCTCAGTCGCTCCTTTCATTGCAATCATGCGAGCAACTTGCTCGCTAACTGCAGAATCGAGGAAGCACTTGAAAAGCTTCGCCTTGAAACTGGTCGGGACGACCTCCTCCAAGATGCTTTCAGCGGACGGTTGAAACTCATAATGTGTGTTGGTGCCTTCGGTTGTTTCGCTGACACCTTCGTCGAGCGAACCAAAAGGTAGCAGTGTTTCGACGGTAACCTCCTGCCGGCTTGTGCTGATGAACCGGGTATAGATCACGTCGAGGCGATCCATCTGCCCAGTGACATACAGTTCAAGATACTTCGACGCGATTTTTTCCACTTCGTCGTAGGCGGGTTGGTCTTCGAACTCCTGATAGGTGTCGTTGGTGTCAATGCCACGAAATTTCAGGCCATTGATCCCACGTTTACCGCTGACATCAACCAGCAGATTGCCAACATCCGATCTCATCTGATCGATATGGGGCAACGCCGTCCGCAGAACACTGGCGTTGTAGCCCCCGCACAGTCCACGATTGCTGCTCAGAGTAAGCAAGCGGCCATTCTGGGGATTGTCACGTTGCTCAAGCAGTGGATGCCTGACCTCCGTACCAGAATCAGCCAGGCTGTTTACAATCTGCGACAACCGATCGGTGTACGCCGTAACAGCCGCGGCGCGATCCATCGCTTTCTTGTAACGCGCTGTTGCGATCAATTCCATCGTCCGCGTGATCTTGCGGATGTTTCGGATTGATTTTCGTCGTTTGTCGAGGGCGCGGGCGTTGGCCATGGGTCAGTTGACGCGTTCGGTAGGTTGAAGGGACGGTTAGAAGTTCACGCTTGATTACAGTTCGCTCTCAACGGGCGTGTAACCGTTCTTGAATTCGGCGATACATGCTTCGATTTTTTCGACGACATCGTCACTCAAATCCTGCTTTTCGTCGAGCAGTGTAATCAGGTCACTGTGCTTGTCTCGAGCGAACTGCTGGAAGTCGACTTCCCACTGTTGAACTGCTTTGACGGGTACATCGTCGATGAAACCTTTCGTGCCCGCGTACAGGCTCAGTACCTGATCGGTGACACTCATGGGTTTGTACTGCGGCTGCTTCAGCAGTTCGACCATCCGGTAACCACGATCCAGTTGTGCCTGAGTGGCAGCATCAAGATCGGTTCCGAGTTGTGCAAATGCCTCCAAGGCGCGGAATGCAGCGAGGTCGAGTCGCAAACCACCGGCAACTTTCTTCATCGCCTTGACTTGTGCAGCACCACCCACGCGTGAGACCGAAATACCAGCGTTCATCGCTGGACGAATTCCGGCAAAGAACAGGTCGGGTTGCAGGTAAATCTGCCCGTCCGTGATCGAAATCACGTTGGTGGGGATGTAAGCGGATACCTCGCCTTCAAGCGTTTCGATGATCGGGAGGCTTGTGATGGATCCACTTCCGAGCGCTTCCGAAAGTTTTGCGGACCGCTCAAGCAATCGGCTGTGGCAGTAGAACACGTCTCCAGGATAGGCCTCACGTCCCGGTGGACGCCTCATCAGCAGACTCATCTGGCGGTAAGCCGTTGCCTGCTTGGACAAGTCATCGTAAACCACAAGGGAATGACCACCATTGAACATGAAGTGTTCCGCCATCGCTGTTCCGGCGTAGGGAGCAACATATTGCAGTGGTGCAGGCGACGATGCCCCGGCGACGATGACAGTCGTGTATTCCATGGCTCCATAGCGTTCCAGTGCATCAACCACGCCGGCAACAGAAGAGTCTTTCTGACCGATGGCGACGTAGAAGCACTTAACGTTCTTGCCTTTCTGGTTAAGAATCGCGTCAATCGCGATGGCGGTCTTACCGGTTTTTCGGTCACCAATCACCAGTTCGCGCTGGCCACGTCCGATTGGAGTCATCGCATCGATGGCCTTGATGCCCGTTTGCATCGGCTCAGTGACTGGCTGGCGTTCCGCTACGCCAGTGGCAATGATTTCAACAGGCCGTGTGACGTCGGTTTGAACTGGGCCTTTGCCGTCCAGTGGGTTGCCTAGCGGATCGAGAACGCGACCAATGACGGCATCACCGGCAGGCACTGACAAGAGAGTTCCAAGAGCCTTGACTTCGTCACCTTCCTGAATCGTCAGGTAGTCACCGAGGATGATCACACCGACGGAGTTTTCCTCAAGGTTGAAAGCGAGTCCAATTGCCCCGTTGGGAAACTCAACCATCTCACCGGCCATCACGCCGGAGAGACCGTAGACGCGGGCGATACCGTCACCAACTTCAAGTACGGTACCGACTTCGCGGACATCGATCTTGCTATCGAATTGCTCAATCTCTTCTTGCAAGACTGAGGCGATTTCGTCACTGCTAAATTTCATGGGTCTGAATCAATAGTGTTGGCCCGGCAGTTCTGTCGAGCGTTGATAGTTGGTGCCGGTTGGCCGGCAAGTCAAAACCTATTCTGATG
Organism: Planctomycetota bacterium; assembly: GCA_029977825.1. Lineage (GTDB taxonomy): Bacteria > Planctomycetota > Planctomycetia > Pirellulales > Pirellulaceae > Rubripirellula. The sequence goes on from JAPOKD010000100.1 coordinate 8,015, forward strand.
TGAGTTCACCAAAGCGATGTAGCAACTGGCTTGAGAAACCATTTCGTGTACGGCGTGCAAGTGTTTCCAAGCGGTTGGAAACACTGCTGTCGAACACGCGGTCTCCCACGCGGATTACCATGCCACCGATCAAATCCGGATCGACAGACTCTGACAATCGCACCTGCTTCTGCATGATGGAACCAATTTGCTCTTCAATGCTGGATCGAAGGGCGTCGTCCAGTGGAACCGCAGTTTGTACTGTGGCAACCAATCGACCAAGCATTTCGTCATGGATCGTATCCGCAGCAGCACGTACTGCATCAACGTGAGCCAGACGTCCCCGGCCAGCCATGACCTTGAGGAATTTTACCAATAGCGGATCGCAGCTTTCGCCGAACAATCGGTCGATTACTTTGATCTTCTCACTGTCATCGATTTGGGGCGAGGCAAAAGCAGCTCGAAGCTGTGGACTGACCGCCAAGCAATCATCGACCACTGAAGCTAGTTGTTCAATGATCTTGTCTGCGATGCCAGCGCTCTGGGCCGCACCGATCAACGCACGGGCATATGTCTTGCCCAGTTGTTCGGCACCGGTATCGAGCACCGTGTCGTGTTCAGCAGCTTCGTTCATGGGTTACGCTCGGGATGTACCCGCGTTCGATGGAGTAATTTTGGTGACAACATCCAAGTTGATTAGTTGTTGCTGGGGAGCCGATCCAGCGACTTACGGATCAACTCGGCATGATCTTCAGCCTTGAGTTCCCTGCCGATGACCTGCTGGGCAACTCCAATCGCTAGATCAGAGGTTTGTCCGGCAAGATCAGCGAGCGCGACCTTCTTGGCAGTCTCGATCTCCGCGACGGCTCGTTCCCGCTGACGCTCTGCCTCCTCTTTGGCCTCATCCACGATGCGCTGGCCGCTGGCAGTTGCATCGTTGCGAGCGTCTGACAGGATCGACTGAACCTCTGCAGCGGCGCCGTCAAGCTTGCTTTGATAGTCAGCCAGCAGACGCTGTGCCTCCGCATTCGCTTTTTCTGCGTTCTTCAGTTCGTCGAAGATCTTGTCCTCTCTTGCTTGAAGTCCGCCGAGAATGACAGGCCAAACGAACTTCGAGAGAATTCCGAGAACACCCAGGAAGATCAGCAGATTACAGACTGCGGAGCCAATATCAAAGCGAAGTAGGACGGGGCTTTCGGCATGGTCACCCGCATGGTCACCTTCCCCACTGGTTTCCGCGGCTTTGTCTTCAGCCGCATCCGCACCGTTCGACGCAGGAGCGAAACCGACGCTCATGCCAAACGTTGCGAAGCAAAGCAAGAAGCAGCGCATTGCCGCTTTAAAACCTGTGTGCTGGTGTGACATCCAACTCATCGTGATCATCGTCTTTATCCTAGTCAGCAGTCAGTCAAAACTGTTCCATCGGAGCACCTAAACCGGTGAGGCCAATGTTTCGGCAAGTGAGTTCCACTGCCAGCATTGACAAACAACAGCCTGCCGTACGCAATGGTTAAGAGATATAGAGAAGAATCAGGGCGATAACGGTTGCACCCTCAATCAAAGCTGCTGAAATCAGCATTTGAGTGGAGATGGTTCCGCCAGCCTCCGGTTGACGAGCAATCGATTCGACTGCTGAACCACCGATGCGGCCAATTCCCAAGCCAGCACCAAGAATGGCCAAGCCCATGCCAATACCGATACCTACGGTGCCTTCTACCTGTGCAAGCAACATTGCCATTTCAAACATCTTTGGATAGCTCCTAAGTCATCTCTCGTGAAGTGCTCAACAACCACGAACAGTTGGGCGTGCCGAGCAAAAATTGAGTTTGGGTTCTAAAAAAAGGGGGGTTAAGTACCATGAAACGCTCCGCCGTCTGGTTCAGCCAGCAGGATCGGGCATGGGGGTGATTCGTTGCGGATCTGCGATTTTATCCAGATCCATTTGATCTTCATCTGTAAAAGGGTGCTCTTCCAAGTGGTCGTTGTCATGGTGACTCGCAACCAGAGAAATGAACAGCACGGTCAAGAACGTGAATATAAAAGCCTGCAGGAAGCAGATGAACAGTTCAAGAAGCGTCAGCACGATGCCGGCGATGATGACGGCAAACTGCACTCCGTATGCCATGCCGTGACTCACTTCTACTGCCGCAAAGATCAGACCGATGAATGCAGCGAGTACCAAGTGCCCGGCCATCATGGTTCCGAATAGTCGCATTGCAAGGACGACACACTTGATAATCAGACCTAACCACTCGAGAAAGTAAAGTGGAATCCCGATCAATAACATTTTCTTGTCTTGCCAACCCAGCGGGTTGAAGTGTGCAAAGAAGGCCTTCGCGCCGGTTTCCTTGATGCCGATGTAGATGATGGCGATGAAGGTGCCTGTCGCAAGCACAACATTCAAAGACAGGTTACCGGTCGCCGTGCCCCCGAGATGCAGCAGATGTTCATCGCTGGCACCGGATAACAGAAATAACGCGGGGCCAATTGGAACCAGGCCGAGCACGTTGGCGAAGAGGACGAAGAAGAAGATGGTCCATATGTAGTAGATGTACTTATCAGTGAGTTCATGAAGATTGGGGCGAACTACTTCATCCCTCATGAACGAGCACATGGTTTCAAAAACCTGGGCAAAGCGGCCGCGCGTGCGGTACGCCTCAAGTCCCTCGCCCTTCACTCGGACGCGACCCGCTACAAACTTGAAAACCAAGATCACGGCGACCCCGGAAACGAAGCTCATCAGCAGGTGATTCGTGATGGAAAACTGGTAAACACCATCAATGATGTTCAACGCAGGTATGTGCTTGCCAGGAACCTCCACCTCAAACAGCGGTCCGTGCACGTCATGTGGGATCACGTGCGAAGTGGGGTCTTGTGCGGATGCGAGTAGCAGGTTCATTCCAGCAATCATTTTCAGAAATCGGTCCCATCAACGAATGCGTCTGATGCTGCGAGGGGTACCTCCGAGTTCACAGCATTCAGGACGGTGGCTTTTTTGGCGAGCCAGAAGACCTCAAATGCAGTCAACGCGATGTACCATCCGCAAACAAAAAGAACGATTGTTTCGACTGGCAGGCCCATTTGATAACGACACAGCGCAAGAAGTGCAACGGTGCCTATGACACGAATAATCATGGTCGCTTGGACGCCAACGAGGAACAGGCCGCTTCTTTGGATTCGTTGTTGTCTCGAAAGCTTGGATTCGACTGGAAACTGAGGCGATGCAAGCGTCATCCCGGGGATCAAAGCACAGATGGAAATCAATCCACTCATGACTGCGATAAAGGTAGTTGGCCAGAACAGGTCCGTTGCAGAAAAATACACGGCAACGGAGGAAAATCCGGTTAAAACGGCCCAAACCAGCAGCATGCGACTCGTAACCTTTCCAAAAAGGTTACGGATCGAGACTGCCTCGACAGTTTGAGTTTCTGTTTTCATATCTGTGAGTATCTGAGGCGAATGAATGCAAGAAAAGTCATGCATTACTTTCCTCGATCTGCCGCAACGCTTTCAAAATGAATCGGAACATTCCCAGGCCGAAGCCGATCAAGCCACCAATTGCAAAGCCAATGCTGCGTTCTCCGCCGA
>JAPOKD010000001.1 GCA_029977825.1 Planctomycetota bacterium
GGTTTCAAGCGATTTTGGCGATCACAGTCATTTCACTGACTACGATCAGCAGTCTACTGGGCTATCTGGGGCTGACTCTTTCTCTGTGCTCGGCTTTGACAGTCAGCATGGTTTTCCGCATGCGAATGCTGGACTCCACGATCAAGCTGCCACTGTTTGGAATCCCAGCTGCCATTTACGTTACAGCAACACTTTTTTTGGCGGTGTTGTATGGTGTCAGTGACTACAGGCAGGTAATCGCCAGTGGCTTCACTTTGCTGATCGGCCTGCTAATCTACCCATGGTTTCAAAGTGGCATCACTTCCTCTGCGGATAGCGTTCAAGACGCGAGCATGGACGTGGCCAACAAGAACCACTCAGACTCGTCCACTTGAGATCAGACGGTCAACTTCATGCCACGCCTGGTGCGCCGACTGCAGCACTTCTTGTACTTCTTGCTGCTTCCACAAGGGCAGGGACTATTTCTACCGACCCTGCGAGCACGTGGCTTGACTGCAGAGAGAAAGCTCTTTGTATCCTGATGATACATCTTTCTCATCATCGCATAGACCTCCGGATGACGTTGCTGCAATAGCTCAGGCGCCTCAAAGAAGTATTCACTCAGAACCGCAAAATATTCGGCCTCGTTTGTGTACGCGTAGTCATCTATTTCCTCTCTGGCCTTGGGATCCCGTTTCAGTTCTTCTGCGACCCAGCTAATCCACGGAGCAGCCGCATCACCGGCCACCCGATTTGGCAAACCATCGACTGATCCGTCTGCTTTATCAACAAGATGTGCAAATTCGTGGATTCCAACATTCCGTTTATCCTTATGATTCCTGAATCCCGAAATCAAATCGGGCTTGGACAGAATCATGACTCCACTGAGATGATTTACTCCTATCATGCCAAGGGTATTCCGACTGAGTCCCTGATCAGTTTGATAATCTTCATTGAAAGCACCGGGATAAATCAGGATTTCCCCGAGGCCAGCATATTCCCAGTCCTCGAATCCAAAAATTGGAATCGTTGCACTTGCAGCCACCAGAACATGCGTTGTGTCATCAACATCCGTGCGGATGCCTGTAACGGGAACCTCGTCAATGAATACCTTGACCAGATTACGAAATCGCTCGCGTCCCGCCTCATCCAATGCCTGATAGAAGACAACATTCTGCTGCAGCACCTCTTCCCAGGCCGCTGGTAACGGTTCAGCAATCACCTTGATTCTTCTCAAGGTACGGCGACGCATCAGATGATAGACACACCAAGCCAAGGGCAAAGCCAGTACCGCAAGATGCCATTTCAAAGCGAGCAATAAAATGAGGACTGCCACCACCGCAGCAAGAACCAGCGCATGATGTTGATTACTGCGATTGTTCTGTTCCGTAACAAGCAAGTGACACCTCAATCCTAATGTGTGTTGCAGTCAATTTAGTTCGGTTGCAAATCGCTGATATTTATTTTCTTCTCGATACGAATGCCACCCTCAATATCTTTTACTTCCAACGTGACCGTGGGCCTGGGAAGGTTCCAGTCGATATGCACGACCCCATAATTTTCCCGATGGTAGGTTCGCTCATCAGAACGAAATCGATTTTCAGTTGGTGTGCCACGTGGATGAATCTGGTTGAAACTGCTGGAAGTGATTTCGTACAGAGGGTAGGGCACGTGTTCGTGGCAACAGGATAACTCTGCCCAATGACGATCACCACTGAGCAGCACGACACCGCCCGCCCTGGTTTCCTTGATCATGCGAATCAATCTTTCGCGTTCATGCGGTAAATTACCCCAAGCTTCCTGGCCTCTCGCCTCAGGTACCAACTGAATGCTCGTACCAATCAAGCGTACTTCGGCAGGTTTTTCGAGTTCCTGCTGCAGCCATGCCCACTGAGCTTCACCCAACATGGTTTTGTTGATGGAGTCGTCGGGCACATAGGGACCACCAACTCTCTTCTTGCCTGTCTTTAATGGAGATCGGAAATACCGTGTGTCGAGCATGATCACCTGAACGCGTTGCCCCTCGGGACCAAAGATCTTTGCGTCGTAAACCCCGGGACGGCTCCGAACAGGTGACTGAGCAGGTACATCCCAGAAACGCATGAACTCTCTCTCTGATGCTTCTCTTTGGGGAAAATCTGCTCCTCCATCGTTGATGCCAAAATCATGATCATCCCACGTTGCAATGATCGGAAAGGATGATCGCAAACGGCGAAAATCTGCATTCGCCCCGAGGCGGTCATACTTCGCCCGCATCTCATTCATATCCTCCGTGTCGGCATAAATGTTGTCTCCGAGGAACAGAATGAGATCAGGAAACTCGCCTGCCATGGTGTAGAAAATTGGCGTTGGCAGATCCTGCTTGATACAGGAACCAAATACAATTCTACTGAGAACTTGATTCGAATCGGGCAGCTCAGCAGGCGTATTCGCAGGTGAAGAAAAAAACACGGTCATGATTCCCATCAGGAACAGGGCAGGGGAAGAGCATCCACGCATCATCCTGACAACGGTTGCGGGGCTGAATCGATTCATTTCTCCACCATGGGAGCCCGAAAGCGATGCTCACCCCGCTTGGCAGCCCGATGACTCTCGGGTGTATCCTGTTCAATACCCGGATCACCTTGACTGAGCAACCATCGATCCAGCTCACGTGACAGCGTGTTGAGAGGCTGCTTGGCACTATCCGTCCCAACGAGATTCTTTAATTCATATGGATCAGAAGCAGTGTGATAAAGCGCTTCTGCTGGCCGGTTCATGTAGCGTTGCACCAGCCTGTAAGTTTCCGGCGATTCCCAGGAATCCCAGACCCAGCTTTGCCAATAGGGGTTATTCAACAAGCCGTCACCACGGACGCCCATCAAATGTTTTTCGATATACAGATTTCCGTGCAGTAAATTTCTGACATACCGATAAGTACCATCACTAATAGTGCGGACAGGGTAGGGTGGCCCTTCCGGCACGTTGTTATGGACTCCATAGACATATTTTCTGTGTTGTGTGGACTTGCCTTGCAAGACATCAAAAAAGCTCCGTCCATCGAAGGTGTTTGCATGCTCCTCCGTGCTGCCTGCCACCTCCAACAACGTTGGCAAGACGTCCGCGAATTGAACCATTGCATCTGTTCGCATCCCCACAGGAACGATACCAGGCCAACGGGCAATCAATGCCGTATGGACTCCCGTATCCCAATTAGTCCACTTGTTGCCCGGGAACTGAGAACCCTGTTCTGACGAGAACAGAACCAGTGTGTTGTTCGACTCTCCTGCGCCCTCCAGTGCATTCAATAATTCTCCCACCTGCGAATCCATGTAAGTGATTTCAGCCAGATAGCGTGAAAACGCCTCGCGAGTCAATTTAGTGTCAGCCATATTGGGCGGTAATTTCAGCTTCGCCGGTGGATAGGCGGACGCGTCACCCATGACCCATGGCACATGGGGCTCCACCAAGGCGACCACCAGGCAAAAAGGTTGCTGCTTGTCACGCTGCATGAACTCGTTGACGGCAGAAAGCTCATGTGCTTTGGTTGGATTTCTTACACAGCTCGCGTCAAATCCGGCAACACGTTCAAAAGGAAACGCCTGCTTCGGTAGTACATGTACCTTACCAGCCAGCCCCACTCGATACCCGAGAGCTCCCAGATAGTGTGGCATGCTCAACGTCTCAGGCAGGCTGGCGGAATGGTTCCATGCACAACCATTCCGCATTGGATACAAGCCTGAATACAGCTCAGCGCGACATGGCTGGCACATGGCCTCTGCAAGGTAGGCTCGATTAAAAACAAGACCCTCGGCAGCAAGTTGCTCAAGATTTGGTGTCCGAGCATTCTGACCTCCATACATGGGCAGATCACTGTGTGTGCAGTCATCCGCAAGGATAATCACAATGTTTGGTTTCTCCGCGTTGGTTGTCTCCAACGCCAATGCTGGCGAAACAAGCCAGATCAGACCACAGAGAATCGCAATCAATCTTTTCATGAATCGTCTTTCGCAGTGCTGTTCCATTTTCACGAGCCGATTATTGTAACTGTGATGTGCTGGCGTTTACAGGAAGTGAAACCATAGCACAAAGAGATGGGAGACATGTAACCTGGCTACAGCTCTACCTGAGTCACCAATGAAAGAAAAGGGAACGTCACACGCTCCACGGACGATGCTAACCAACAAAGCTTGGATGCCAAGCCGAGCTCGACGCAATGCTAACCACTGGCGAGACGGCGAGATCATCCCGCCTTGGGAGGCTGCCAGCCGTAGTAGTCAGTGAGTGCATGAGACACAACAGACGTCAATTGGGACAGTTTAAGAGGCTTACTCAGCACGTCATAAGCACACATGCGTTCTGCCTCCTGACGGATTTCATCATTCAGTTCTGCGCTCATCAGGACGCAGGGCAAGCTGGAGGGACGCTCGTGCAGGTGTCGTATGACATCCAAACCCGTGACATGCGGCATGTGAACGTCAACCACGGCAACATGGACTCGCGAGTGTTCAATCAGATCCAGCGCTTCCCGCCCGTCGCAGGCTTCGATTACATGGAAACCCCGTCGCTGCAGTCCTTCGCAAACAACCTTGCGAAAAGCGTTGTCGTCATCCGTCACAAGCAGGTTCGGTACGTCCATCGTGGAGTCATCATCAGCACCAGATTGATCCGCTGTCGCGATTGCATCGAGACGGCAGGTAAGTTCATCAGTATGATGATAACTACTATCGCGGCATTATTCACCACAACAACTTGATTACGTTACGGAAACGAGATGAGTGCCCCCAACGCCGACGCAGCCGGCTCGAGCCCAAAGGCAGGAACCGACTCAGGCCCAAAACCTGCGAAAAAAGCCATAAAAACTGGCATCGGTGCATCTTCTGCGACAATCAAAACCACGGCTGACGTCGGTGAATTGTCGAAACGAATCATCGGAAATGTTGAGCAAGCCATCGTTGGAAAGCGCAAGCAATTGGTTTTGTCACTGGTGACCTGGTTCAGCGGCGGGCACATTTTGCTCGAAGATGTCCCAGGAGTCGCGAAAACCATGCTCGCCAGAGCTCTCGCAAAAAGTGTCGGATGCAAGTTCAAAAGAGTCCAATGTACACCCGACTTACTGCCGACTGATGTTACGGGCACATCAATTTTCAACCAGAAAAAATCGCAGTTCGAATTCCGGCCAGGACCGGTTTTCACACAGATCCTGCTGGCTGATGAGATCAACAGGGCCACTCCCCGAACGCAGGCCTCGCTTCTGGAAGCAATGGCCGAGGCACGTGTCACCGTCGATGGCAACACGCATGCCCTGCAGCCTCCATTTGTTGTCATAGCCACGCAGAATCCAGTGGACCACGAGGGGACATTCCCGCTTCCGGAGGCTCAGCTTGACAGATTCATGATGCGGTTCAGTCTCGGGTACCCGTCCATGCAGGAAGAACTGCGGATGCTGGACTTGTTACAACACTCTCATCCCGTGGATCGGCTCACATCCGTCGCAGAGGCCAATGAAGTGGTCGCTGCCCAGCAAATCATTCGCAAGGTTCACGTTGATCCACGCGTTCGGGAATACCTGCTGCAGATCATTTCACAGACGCGACAGCATGCAGACCTTGCCTTGGGCGGAAGCCCCAGAGCAACGATCGCGCTATTCCGATGCTCGCAAGCGATGGCAGCCATTCGCGGACGCGATTATGTGCTGCCGGATGACATCAAGAAAATCATCGCCCCAGTCATGAATCACCGTTTGATTGTTCGCCCCGAAAGTCGCCTCCGCAAGATTACTGGTGAAAAGGTAATCGAAGAGATCGTTGGCGAAATAGCTGTTCCCACCATCGAAGCTTCGTGACGCATGGATGATCCGAATAGCACGCCAACATCCACACCACGATTAGCAATTCTGGCTGGCATCAGCGGGCTACTATTGGCTGGAATGATATCTGGGGCTGCACTGTGGATCATCGCAGCGATCACTGCAGGGATCCTGTTGTTGGTGAATTTTTTTCTTGCCAACACATGGTCCCGTTCAACCATTGCCACTCGCACCCATAGTAACCGAGAAGTAAAAATCGGCTCGCGGCTGCCGGTCGAAGTGAAACTGACCAATCAAAGTCGGATACCCGTATTGTGGCTATTGGTGGAAGACCTGCTTCCCGCATGGGCGACCATTTTCAATCCCCCCACCCTGCAAGTCGAAGGAGAAAGAGTCCGGGTTTTTTTGATCGGGGCTGGTAAGTCCTGTTCGCTCAGCTACGAGATCAAGTGCAACCGAAGAGGCTACTTCCAGATCGGACCAACTGTGATGGAAACGGGCGACTTGATGGGGATGTACCGTCGCTATCGAGTGGGTACACAACCTCAATACGTTACCGTGCTACCGAACATCGTGGCCTTGAGTTCATACGAAATCGGATCACGTCGGCCCATTGGTGAAATCCGCATGCGCGACAACATCATGGATGACCCCACCCGCTTGCGTGGAATCCGGCAATGGCAACCGGGCGATCCGATGCGGAGTGTCCACTGGGCAGCAACCGCACGAACCGGAACTCTGCACAGCAAAATTTACGAACCCTCATCGATCGTAGGTGCCACTCTCATTCTGGATCTGCACACCAGCAGCAATCCGGAAAAACACGAACCCATGAGATGTGACCTCGCCATTACGGCAGCGGCATCAATTGCAAATTCACTTCATGATGTTAATGAACCCGTTGGTCTGGCAACGAACGGTCGCGATGCGGCAGATCGCATTCGGCTGGAGGGTTGGGTCGGAGACCACCGTGTTCGTGGTGATGCACAATCTTCGGCAGCCATGCGTGCTGACAATGACCGCCTCAGCCCGGTCATCATGGCCCCCGAACGTGGCCCTACCCACTTCAAGGAAATGGTACGAACCCTGGCCCGACTGGAACGCTCCGATGGTCTGACTCTTGCAGAATTGCTGGTGGAATGCGAATCACAACTTTCAGCAGACACAACGCTGCTCGTGCTGCTACAACAATGCACCGCTGAATCGATGGGCGCCATGCTTGATTTACAAAGGCGGGGCAGGGCAGTCGCGGCGATCATCAATACTCATGACATCAACGACTATTCCGATATTGCCGGGCCACTGATCGCCGCAAAAATCCCCACCTTCCATCTTGGTTCCGAAGACACAATCGTGGACGTCTGCCGGGAAACGCTGCTGCGATAACATCAAGACTGCAGCAAAGGCTGACGCAAGTCACCTTGCATCACCTGCTTGGAGAGCTTCAAACAAAACGCAGCAAGGCGTAGTTCTTCTTCCCTTTTCGGATAACCATCACCGTCTCACTTGCGAGATCAGCGGAAGTCAGACGCTGTTTTTCGTCGCTCGCACGAATGTTATTCACGTACACGCCTCCTTCCTTGACCGCTCGCCGTGCCTCGCCGCCGCTGTTAGCCAACTTTGCATCCTGCAGCGCCTGAACAATCCAGTAACCTTCACCTTCCAGCACATCGCGTGACACTTCCTGACTGGGAACATCGGCAAAGATTTCGCTGAGGCTGGCATCGGTTTGAACACCAATTTCTCCGCCAAAGAGCATTTTGGAAGCTCTCAGAGCATTCGCCAGGCCTTCCTGTCCGTGAACGAATTCAGTCAGCCATTCGGCGAGTCGATTCTGAGCGGTTCTGCGTCCGGGGTCCGAATTGGTTGCCTCATTGAGTTCTTCGTACTCGGCTCGTTCGATCTCGGTCAAGTAGGCAATACATCGCATCACGTCGGCATCATCGACGTTGCGCCAATATTGATAAAACTGATAGGGACTGGTACGCGTGGGATCCAACCAGATCGCTCCACTCTCGGTCTTACCCATTTTTCGACCATCACTGGTCGTCAACAGAGGCGCTGTAATACCGAAGAGTTGCTTTCCCAACATTCGCCGGCCAAGATCGATCCCAGCGGTAATGTTACCCCATTGATCACTACCGCCGGCCTGAATCAGGCAACCATGTTCGCGCGATAAATGCACGAAATCATAAGCTTGCAAAAGCATATAACTGAACTCGGTATAGCTCAGTCCAGATTCACTCTCAAGACGTGACCGCACAGACTCCTTTCCCATCATGGCCCCAACGGGAAAGCTCTTGCCGACATCACGCAGAAACTCAAGATAGGAATAACCCTGCATCCACTCAAAGTTATTCAATAAAATGGCATGGCTGGATGCTTCACCACCGGCATCGCCGAAGTCGAGAAACCGGCGCATCTGGGCTGCAACGCCATCAACATTCTTCTGCAATTGTTCCGCAGACAACAGGTTGCGTTCTTCGCTTTTCCCACTGGGATCACCGATCATTCCCGTTGCGCCACCGACCAATGCAATGGGTCGGTGTCCAGCTGTTTGAAACCGCCTCAGCATCATCAACTGCATCATGCTACCAACATGCAGCGAGTCGGCAGTAGGATCGAAACCGATGTAGACCGTTTGTGGAGCACTGGCGAGTAATTTTGCCAATCCATCCTCGTCGGTGCACTGGTGGATCAGGCCACGCCAAGTCAGTTCTTCCAGCAAATTTTGTTCGGGCATTGTTTTATTTGGATTGTTGGATCTGAGTGGCAAGGATCGCCTCAGCCACGGACAAGTCCTCAGGGTAAGTAATTTTCAGATTATCTGCAGAGCCTTGCACCAAGGTGACTTCGTGCCCCATTCGTTCGACCAATTGCGCGTCGTCCGTTGCAGGACGTCCATTGTGCTTGTCATAGGCCTGTTTCAACAACCCGATACGAAAAACCTGCGGTGTGAGAGCAAGCCACAGTTCCCGACGATCAACGGTACGACTACCCCCATGATCCAATTTCCCGCGTTTCACCGTACCCGGCACAGGCGTCGCCAGGATGGCAGCTCCCGTTCGCTGGACCGCAGAAAAAACAGCAGTCATGTCACTTGCGCGAATCAACGGGCGGGCAGCATCATGAATCGCAACCCATTGCACAGTGGCGTCACCAGCCAGGTGTTCGAGCCCCGCTTGCACACTGTCGGTGCGTTCACTGCCTCCAAGCACCAATTCGACCCCCAACTGCTCTACCATCGCCGCATAGCTGCTTCGAAACACGTCCTGATCGACTTGCGAAACCACTAACACGACACGACCCACAGCTTCAGAGTTCGCTAACCGTGATGCTGCATGAAACCAAAGAGGTTTTCCAGCAAGCTCTGCAAATAGTTTGTTACTGGCAGCACCGAACCGCTGTCCACTGCCAGCCGCCGGCAGAATTGCGGCAATGGAACCCGGTGCGGGAAAGGCTTGATCAGGTACTTGCATGGAAAAGACGACCACTGCGAGACGATATGAAACGGTGCCGAGTTATCAGCAGAAGAGAATCGGTATAGCAGCGTAACAGAACGGTTACAAGCAAGTCGCGGCAGATGCTTCAGGCCAAGCGACACTTTTCACGCAGTTTTTACTCGCAGTCTTCGTACTCTTCTTCATCTTCTTCATCGTATTCATCTTCCTCGTACTCATCTTCCTCGCTGTACTCGGAATCAACTTGACCGTCTCCGTTTTCCTCATCTTCTTCGTACTCTGACTCGTCTTCATCTTCATCGGCGTGGTCTTCTGCAGCGACTTCCTCAATAGCCCCGCCCTGGCTGGCAACGACGTCGTCTTCCTCATCAACATCGAGTCCCTGCATGGCTTGCCATTGCGCCATGGTCATGACAACTTCTCTGGCCTTACTTCCGTTGTAGTCACCAACGATCCCATCTTCAGCCATGAAGTCAATCAGCTTGGCAGCACGGCCATAACCAATGCCCAAGCAACGTTGCAGCAACGAACATGAACCACGTCCTTCACGAATGACCACCTCAATGGCACTGTCATAAAGTTCATCCCGTTTCTTGATCTGCTCCATCGACGTGCCATCGGCACCGTCTCCATCCTGCTCTACCTTCAGATTCATCAACTCGCCAACAAAGTTCTGTTCTCCTTTGCTGCAATGGTCGCAGATGGTGTCAATTTCGTCATCTGAAAGGAAGGTACCCTGACCACGAATCAATGTGCTGGTACCTGGCCACAGGAACAACATATCGCCATTGCCTAGCAGCTTGTCGGCTCCATTTTCATCAAGCACGACGCGGCTATCGGTCTTACTGGCAACCTGGAAACTAAGACGGGCCGGCAGGTTGCTCTTAATCAAGCCAGTGATTACGTCGACCGTTGGTTTTTGAGTTGCAAGAATCAAGTGGATTCCAACCGCACGACTTTTCTGGGCAAGCCGGATGATATGCTGCTCAACATCCTTGCCCGCAGTCATCATCAAATCAGCCATCTCATCGGCGACGATTACGATGAAGGGCAGTTTTTCAGGTACGTCTTTAGTGGCGTCTGCCTCATCAATTTCAAGCCGTCGCATGATTTCTTCGCGACCCAGATCATTGAAGCTGTTGATATGGCGGACACCTACTTTGGCGAGCAGCGAATATCGCTCCTCCATTTTCTCTACCGCCCACGCCAGAATCGCTTCTGCCTTTTTCATATCCGTGATCACAGGATGCATCAAATGTGGCAGGCGGCCATAACCACTCAGTTCGACCATTTTCGGGTCGATCATCAACATACGAACCTCGTCAGGCCTGCAGCACATCAGTACTGAGGTGATGATCGCGTTGAGACAAACACTCTTACCTGTACCCGTCCGACCGGCGATGAGCAGGTGTGGCATCTTCGCCAAATCAACCACCATCGGATTCCCTGAGACGTCTTTTCCCAGGAATACGGGAATGTTCATTTTCGCCGAACGCGTATCTGATTCCTCGATCACATCGCGGAGCCGAACTGCCTGGCGCGTCTCATTGGGAACCTCAATCCCCACGGTATTTTTTCCGGGAATCGGTGCCACAATTCGAACACTTGGAACCCGCAATGCAATCGCAAGGTCATCTGCGAGCCCAGTGATCTTGCTCAATCTCAGTCCGGCCTCCAGTTCAATCTCATATTGAGCAATAACGGGCCCGGTCTCAATCTCAACGACGCGAATATTGAAGCCAAAGTCCCGGAAGGTTTCTTCCAGTACATGTGCCTTGCGTCGTACTTCATGCAGTTGCTCTTCATAGCAGATATCATCGCTTTGCTCGAGCAATTCGATGCTTGGCAGACGGTAATCCTCCATACCGCCAGGCAGCGACTCATTCATGTCCTCAAACATGTTCTCTGATGATTCGGCTTTATTTTTTCGCTTGGGTACCTTTACCTTTGGCTGAGAAAGATTGTGGGATTCGTCTTTTCTGACAGTATGTTTCTCATTTCGGATATCCAGTTCCCGCTCCGCAGATTCGCTGGCACCATCACCCTCTTCATCCCAATCCTCTGCGTCCTCGTCGTATCCTTCTTCGACGAATTCCTCTTCGAGGTCCTCGTCCTCATACGCCTCTGGCTCTTGAACGCTTGACTTTGACTTTTTCTTGGGCTGACGAAACTTGATAGTCGGTTCACCACGCTCAGCCGGCTCTGATCCTCCACTGGCATCACTTTCAACATCAACATCATCATCTCCGTCGATCTTGATCGGTTCTTCCAAATCAGTGAAAGGACGCCGGCGCCGTGGAGCAGGCAAAGCATTTGCGGCTCGTCTCAAACCCGATTTGGAAACCTTGTGACCTTCCTTCAGGATCCGCTTGCTGGCGTAAAGCAGGGCATAGTCACTGGTCATCAATGTGCCAACCAGAAACAAGGTCAGGGTCAAAATCCACGCTCCGGCAGGAGCAAAGTGTTCCAGCAGCCAAGTCGAGGTCATCGCACCAAGAAATCCACCACCACCAACCACTGGCAACCCAGAAGCCTGCAACGGCAACATTGCACCACCGGTCGCGACTGCAATGACGATGATCGTGCCACCCAGAGACCGCAGCACGGGTGCATTCAAATTGCCACGCAAGATCAATGCGGTGGCCACGCCACCCAAAGCACCAATCACGATCGCTGATGCAATACCGAGAGCATCCAACAGCAACGAGGATAACAATGCCCCCCAGTAACCGCACGCATTGGTTATGGTGGCGTTGGGTGGAAATATGGTGGCATCAGGAGTGTAAAATTCACTGATGGGCCAGATTGGTGTGTCGAGTGGATCAGCCGCGTTGTGGGTAACAAGCGATACGGTCAAAATCAACGTAAAGGCGATCAGCACAAGCGCGCATACATCGCGAACGAGATTCGGTTTCCGTTCCAGATCAACGGTTTCGTCTATCGAGGCAGCCGACATGCATGCGCGCAAATTGAGTAGAGAGACTTCAACTTCTCTAAAATCGGCTATTTGCATCCTTGCTTGACAGCACGAAGGCACGAATCGCTGCAACCGCTACAACCGTCAAAGTCAAGCATGCCACGATACGCAAACCGGCTCACGCCCAAACTGAGGACCATCTTGCCGGCCGCGACTTTGCCCAGTCGTTTGTCACCGGCTTGCCCCTGCTGGTTGCTCACCGCAATGCACAGCGAGATCAGCCTTCATAATGAAAGTCGATAGGAGTTTGCATGTCAGCATGCAGGCTTTGATGAACAGGACATTTTCTGGCTGCTGCTTCCAGGCGTGTCCGCAAGTCCATGTCCGGAACGGCCTTCGCGGGCACCGTAACGACTGTCCGCAGCGCCCCTATTCGACGCACTGGTTCGGTGATCATTTCCTTCGTCACATGAATCCGCGTCCCCGACAGGTCAACATCATGCCGTTCAGCAACCAGGCCGAGTATTGTCATCACACAGGTACCCAACGCAGTGGCCACCAAATCAGTCGGTGAAAACGACTCCCCTTTTCCGCCGTTGTCGGTGGGAGCATCTGTACTGAGCTTCTGACCACTGGGGCCATGGGTGGCTTCACAACGAAGTTGCCCAGTGTATGCAACATTGATTTCAACAGCCATTGGCGATCTTCTCAGGTTGTTTTCAGGGGTCTGGAATTTTAAAACGGAATCTTGTGTTTCGGTCTAGAGCAATCAAAGACGTTAATTGCCGTGCGCTCTGGGAAACGCAAATCGTCGGTGTGATACAAACGCTCGGAACAACCTGGCATCCTCGCCCGACACATGTCGCCGCTGAAATGATCCGCTGCAACACCACGCATGACTTGCCACAACGAGACACGACAACACCGACGTCTCTGCAACCGACGGCATCCACAGTCTGACTAGCTCATATTGGCAAAATCAGCAACTTCTTGAGCTGTGAATTTGCGCTCCAGCCTGGCACCCATCTGAGAGACGATTCTGGCTGCGGCGTGGGATGCGAGATGTCCTGCCTGCTGCCAGCCCATTCCATTGGTGATGCCATACATAAGCGCACCGGCGTACATATCACCAGCTCCCGTCGTATCGATCGCTTTTGCTGCGGCTCCCTCGATTGGAAAAGCATCGCCACCGTGCATGATAAGAGAACCTTTATCACCCAGTGTGAGTGCTACATTCTCGGCATGCTCGTGGATTCTTGCCGCACATTGGATGGGATCCGTTTCTTTAGTCAGACTTTTTGCTTCTTCTTCGTTGCAAAAGAACAAGTCGACGGGCCCGCGAACAAGATCCCAGATTTCATCACGAATCATATTTACAAGAAAGGGATCTGAGGCAGTCAAAGCCACTTTTACCCCAGCTTGCTTGGCAAGGTCCATGGCACGATACGCTGCTGCCTTGGTGGTTTCACCGGTCAACAAGTAACCTTCGACGTACACATATTTCGAAGATTCAACGAGCTTCTGCTCGATGTCATCTTCGGTGAGCGTGGCGGATGCTCCCAAGTGTGTCAGCATCGTTCGCTGTGCATCGTCTGTGATCAAAACGGCGCAAGTGCCAGTGCTACTGCTGGCCGGTTTGACATCAATCCCGATTCCCAGTTCTCGCATGTCGCTGAGGAAGAATGACCCAATCTCATCATCGCCGACCTTACCGACATAGGCCACGGAACCCCCCAGGTCAGCCAAGGCTACGATGGTGTTGGCGGCAGAACCGCCTGCACAACGGTGCAAAGGCGAACCACCAAGCTTGCCCAACACACCTAACTGCTGCTCCTCGTCAACCAAGGTCATTACACCCTTCTCGATCTTAAGCTCTTCGAGGACCTGATCCGCGACTTGCGTCTGAATGTCGACGAGGGCGTTACCAACTCCATACACATCTATGTCAGCCATTATCAATCGCCTGTGGATTGCGAGTTTATTGAATCTTGTGTGTTGTCAGGTTGCTGTTCGGCTTGCTGTTCGGC
Source organism: Planctomycetota bacterium (assembly GCA_029977825.1). Taxonomy (GTDB): domain Bacteria; phylum Planctomycetota; class Planctomycetia; order Pirellulales; family Pirellulaceae; genus Rubripirellula. The sequence continues at coordinate 14,173 of JAPOKD010000001.1, forward strand.
ACCTGATCCGGACGGGCCATTATCGGGTCCCGACAAACTTATGCAGTGAACAAGTGAACAACCATCAAATTCGAAAATGGTCACCCTGCTGCAGCGACGATCACCGGTCCTCGGTCTACTGCTGGCCAAACGGCGCACATCAGTCGAACCAAGGTAGTCGAACCAGGGTTCATCAGAAAGGAGATACAGAAGCGGAGTGGCTTCAGCCGCATCAATTCATCTGTTGACGGATCAAACCGCGTTTTTTCCCGATCAAACAGCTGTTATTGCTCCGCTTCCTCTTGCCAAAAACGTCTTTTCCGGCGACACTTGCCGGCTGAAAGAAATCCAGCATGCGACCAGATGGCCTCGATTGTCGAGGCCATGCTCATTTCAGACGTCTGTTTGACGTTCACTGAGAGCTTTGGATCGCATCCTGCGAGCAGGTGAATTCCTGTTTCGCACATCCCTCGAATAACGTCATGCGTGGCGTAGAAAGGTTTGCCCATGGCCCGTTATACCGGCCCAAAAGCTCGTATCAATCGTCGACTCGGTACCCTGATTTACGAAACAGCGGGTGCCGCCCGTGCCCTTGACCGTCGCCCACAGCCACCCGGAATGCACGTCCGTGGCCGCCGTCCCAGCAACTACGGCTTGGCGTTGATGGAAAAGCAGAAGATCAAACACTATTACGGCCTTGGTGAGCGTCAACTACGACGTTATTTCGATGCTGTTGGTCGCAAACCGGGCAACACCGGCGAATTGCTGCTGTTGATGTGCGAGCGACGACTGGACAACGTGGTTCGCCGCGTCGGGCTGACCAAGACACGCCCGCAAGCCCGTCAGGGGATCACTCACGGCCACTTCCTGGTCAATGGCACCAAAGTCACGAAGCCCAATTATCTTTTGCGACCCGGCGACATCATTGAGGTTCGCGGTCGCGAAAACCTCAAGAACCTTTATCGGGGTGTCATCGCAAACGCGGCGCCGGACGCCCTCGACTGGGTGACTTTTGACAGTGAAAACCTGAAGGCGACCGTTTTGGGCGTGCCTGGACCAAGCGATATCAGTTTGCCAGTGGACGCGAACAGCGTGGTCGAATTCCTGTCTCGCTAGTCGACGCGATATATTGAGTCGAATGGGCGTTTGCCGATCAGTACGGTCGCAAACGCCTTTAAGTCGAGCATGGCTGACGGCGATCACTCGAATCGGGGCACATGGTCATCAGGATCGTCTTTTCCTGAAAAGACTTCATCCACCATGTCATGATCCGCGGCGAGGGTCGTTTTGCATATCTGCTGACGCGAATCACTGGTGGTTTGCTGCCACAAACTTCCAACTCGCGATCGTGAGCCAGACTCGTGATCTCTGGGATAACGGCCAATCTTTGCTGGACTCCCAGTTCATGCATCCCCTATCCAAATTTGCAAGGTAAGCCTCGCTCATGCATGCTCCAGTTGTTGTCCTTGGTGGTGGTCCCGGTGGTTATGCGGCAGCGTTTCTGGCTGCAGACGAAGGCCTGGATGTCACTATTGTTGAAGCCGAACCACGACTCGGCGGCACCTGTCTGCTGAGAGGCTGCATTCCCAGCAAGGCACTTTTGCACGTCGCCAAAGTCATCAGCGAAGTTGAAGAACTACGTGAAGAATGGGGTGTTGTCTATGACGAGAACCCCAAAATTGACATCGATAAGGTTCGTGCCCGTAAAGACAAGGTGATCTCGAACCTGACAGGAGGCCTGGGACAACTCGCCAAACGTCGAAATGTTACGGTCATTCAGGCGAGAGGAAGCTTCATCGACTCTACCACCCTGAAACTTGAAGGTGACCACGAATCGATCCCTGAGGGTGGAACACTTACCTTTGATACCTGCATTCTTGCAACCGGCAGCGTACCGGCCATGCCTCCGGCATTCCGGATCGACAGTGACCGTGTCATGGACAGCACTGGTGCTCTCGCCCTCGAAGATATCCCAGAGACGATGTTGGTGGTTGGAGGTGGTTATATCGGTTTGGAAATGGGCAGTGTCTATGCTCAGTTGGGGTCCAAGGTCAGCGTCGTCGAATTGATGGATGGGCTTCTTCCGGGTGCCGACCGAGACCTCGTCAAGCCTCTGGCAAAGCAGATTGATAAGCTTTGCGAAGGACGTGTTTTCCTGAACACGAAAGTGGGATCCCTGACAGAAGTGGGTGACAAGATTGAGGTCACCTTCGAAGGACCTAATAAATTCGGACACGAGCAATACGATCGAGTTCTAGTCAGCATCGGCCGCAGCCCGGTAACACGAGGCATTGGTCTTGAAAACACCAAGGTCGTGGTCAACGAACGCGGATTTGTGGTCTGCGATGAACAACAGCGGACAGCTGATCCACATATCCTTGCGATTGGTGACATCGCCGGCGACCCGATGCTCGCGCACAAGGCGACCCACGAGGGCCGTGTCGCGGCTGAGGTTGTCGCGGGTAAGAATGTGGCATTCGACAAAGCTGCGATCCCGGCTGTTGTCTTCACCGATCCCGAGATCGCCTGGGCAGGAATCACCGAAGAAGAGGCCAAACGAGAGGGCGTTGAGGTTGACGTTGAGATGTATCCATGGGCTGCCAGTGGCCGTGCGCAGGCTCTTGGAATTACCAACGGTCTGACGAAATGGCTGGTAGACCCCAAGACCGACCGGGTACTGGGCTGCGGAATCGTTGGCAGTGGCGCGGGAGAACTCATCGCAGAAGCAGTCCTGGCAATCGAAATGGGTTGCGAAGTCCACGACATCACCGACAGTGTTCATCCTCACCCAACACTCAGCGAAACCCTGATGAACGCGGGTGAAGTCCACTTCGGAACCGCAACCGAGATTTTCAAGCCGAAGAAAAAGCCTGCAAAAACCTGATTCGAACCTGCGGAATGAGGGGCGGGTACCTGGCACAACTGGAAAAGAAATGGGTGGGACTTCGACTACCCTTGAGCTGAACGGGAGCGTTGGAAAAATCGGCTTCCGATCAGGAACTTCAGGGATTTCCCGGCTGGATCCCCTGTCGCCACGTTCTGAACTCCGTCGATTTCAGATCCCTGCCATGTCCGGCCATTTCCTCGCCCGCGACTTACACTTGCGGAGCCGAAGCGTCTACAACATGTCTTGAATAGCGACTCTGCCCATCCCAAAACTGCGAGATTTCCATTGAAGCCGCGACCGCTACTTGTTCTGTCGCTCGAAGGGCTGACTCCCGCTGCTTTGGGTTGCTATGGCTCATCCTGGAACAGAACCCCAGCGATTGATGCCATTGCTGATACCGGATGCGTCTGGGATCGCTGGCTGGCAACCGATGACCAACCATCCAAGATGTTTCTGCAGATGGTCGAAAGCCTGGACCAGACAAACCACTGGAAAGAAAAGTGGCAGGCCAACGGAACCATCGACCTGATCACCGATGTGGAAGATATCGCAGATAAATTTGAAAAACTGCCCTTTGATCGGATGGTTTCTTTGCATGATCGCGAGCAGCAGTGGAATCAGTCACCGGCAGAGGACATTGTTGACACTCAACTTGGTCAACTGGTAGCTGCCGCGATCGAACGTGATGCAGAGGAAGATGACTGGAGCATCCTGTGGCTGCACAGTGACTTCCTGACTAAACGCTGGGATGCCCCGCGTTATATGACTCTGATCGACGAAGGTGATGAAGATTCATTAGCCCCCAGCGACGAAGTCGAACTTCTTGAGAATGCAGACGAAGTCACTGAACGGGTCGAGAAACTCCCCGCCTATTTCGAGGACCTCACACCACCCAGCTTGCAACTACCGGCCGAAGTACATCCCGATTTGGTCATGTCGTGGATGCGTACTTACGGTTGCCAAATCCGAATGCTCGACGTGCTGATCGAGATTCTTCTCACATCGCTGCAAGCGGAGGATCCACATGTTTTGATCGTGGGCACCAGCGGCTTCCAGTTAGGGCAACATGGCTGGGTGGGACATCGACTGGGACCACTAAGAAGTGCCGACATACGGCTTCCACTGATTGTGAGCGACCTCGGTCCACTGCATCTGCCCCAGTTGAGCGGTGGCAATACATTTCCCAAGATCCTGGATCAAATCGCCAACCACTCTTCGCCGGATAGATCGGGCTCCCTGCTGTGGTCTCCCGAACAATGGTGCCAATCAGATGAAGGCACCAGCGTAATCACCAGGTCAGACCGAACTGCGCATGCCGTGACGACGCCGGACTGGTTCTACGTTCAGGATCACGACCAATCCGAACACCTTTATCTGAAACCGGATGACATTGATGACTTCAATAACGTGGCGCGATTACGCCCCGATATTGTCGAGCAATTCACCAACGCACAAAAAACCCCCGCCGATCATTAGATCGGCGGGGCATTTTATCTTCAGATGACCCAGACGGAAACTTGAATCCGACGTCGAGTCCTCAACAAAAACTATGCATCAGTCTTTGCATCAGCAACAGGTGCTGGAGGTGCAGCTTCCTCACCAGAGTCGCTGCTGCTTGCAGCTTCCTCAACGACGGTTCCGCATGGAGCTTCTGTTGCACATGAGCTCTCGCAGCAAGACTTGTTGCGACGGTGCTTGCTGAACAGACGCTGGAGAAGGCAAGGCCGCTTGCAGCAAGAATCCTCACAGCACTCAGTCTCAGTTGCGCAAGGTGCGGTCTCGCATGGAGTTGCACATGGTGCAGCTGTTTCGCATGGTGCAGCTTCAGGAGCACAGCAGTTGGAAGCGTGCTTTGCCTTCAGGCGTGCGAGCAATCCACCACCACAGCTTTTGTGGCACAGGTTGCCCAAAACTTTTCCGCCGCAGCTTTTGGCGTGCAGACGTGAGAAAAGTCCTCCACCGCAGCGACCAGCTTCGGCAGTTGTGTCAGTCATAGCAAGTCCGGCACCAATCATCAGTGCGAACGCGGCAATGCCGCTCACCACAGTCCGATTCATCTTCAATCTCCAGAGTTCGGAGTTAGGTGCGATCCGAATTCGCACATCATGGTTATGGGCCTGATTCCTGAGACCCCACATCTCGTGCCGTTGACAACGCGCCAACAGGCTCACGAATGTTTCGGCGGACACCCAACGCTCGACAACCTGGGAGGTTTGCGTAGGTTATTCCGACCGCGTAATTTCGAGCGATAGGGTAACTAGCGACACATGGGTGTCAATCGGGCGTGACTTGAAATTCAGGAATTATTGTCACAAAGACACGCAGTGAACTTCTGACCGTGTCAGCACAGTTCCTGCGGAGGGCTGACTTGAATCAACCCAGAAACAACCACAAGGGGCAGCATCTCCCCCTTATTAGCTATCATTGATCGGATCAAAGCCCACATGCTCGTGTGGGGGGGACGCAAGTCAGTTTTGAAATCAACGCTTCAGCGTGGTTTCCGGGGCGGTAGCCTGCGAGGAAACTTCTGAATTGCCTGGAGCGGGTTCGGACAGCATCGCCGCCATTTGATTCCCATCCTCGAAATTAAAAACAACAGGGTCTTCAGCCTCGGGATCGATCGTAATTGCGAGTCCGCTGATTCTCCAGCCGCTTTGTTCTTGTCGCAATGCCCACACAACTTGAGACGATGCGACATTACCGCCTTCGGCGTTAGGTTCCGACCAAATGCTATGCACCATGGCCGCTGTTGCATCCTCAGGGTGCAGCTCGAACCGAGTGACTTCAAAGCTTGCATTCGGGGATCCAATGGGTTGGATGGTTTGTCCGATGCGTTTGAGTTCACTCTGAGCACGGGAGGTCAGGAGTGCATTTGCTCGGGAATCCTCACCTCCGCGGCGAATTTCGTCGAGAAACTGGCTCACAATATCAGTTGGCGGGGGGGTTAACGACGCAGGCGGTGGTGTACCGACATTAGTCGTGACTCCTCCCTGAGTGCGTGAAGTCGGGTTGTCTGCCACAGGTGTTCCCGAGCCACAGCCCACAGCGAGCGTAATTATGATGGTAAAGCTGAGTCCAAGAGCGAAGCGAGCCATGCGAGTGCCGTCCAGCGAATGGTGAAAATCAAAAACTTGAAAGTCCGATTTACTTGATGGCGAGGAATCGCGTCAAGACAGACTTGATTCACCTATCGCAGCGAATAGCTTTCTCTCACAATGGTGTCTGTAACGAGACGGTGAGGCCACAAACACGAAGCCACAGATGACAGCTGACAGTAAAAACACCATTTTGGTGGACGGCGAGCGAATTGACCTCCGCAACCGTCCGCTGGCCGCCCTTTTAGCTTGGTTAATTCCCGGGGCTGGTCACTTTTATCAAGGGCGATACACCAAGGGTGCGTTATTCATGGTCTGCATCCTGTCTGCCTGGGTGCTTGGATTCGCGTTGGGTGGTGGGCACGTGGTTTATGCGTCGTGGGCACCGGGCGACAAACGTTGGCACTACTTTCTGCAAGCGGGCGTAGGTGGTGCAGCCTTGCCGGCATTGTTGCAGGCCAATCTGATCAAAACAGCAACTGATAAAAAAACGGGGCGCACTTCGGAGGATTATGAACCGTATTGGGGAGGTTTCATGGCCCCTCCCTTGCGTCCTGTACGCGAGAGTCAGGCAGATGAAGTATCAGCATGGTACGCCCGTCACGGGGCCGGCTACGAAATGGGAACCTGGTACACCGTGATCGCAGGCTTGCTGAATATTCTCGTTATTTATGATGCCTACGGTGGCCCACTGTCTGTGCCGATCAGCGGCCGTAAAAAAGAATCTGATGACGAAGACGAATCAGCGAGCGAGGAAACGGGGAAAGCAGCGACTTAAAAAACCGATCGCACCGTTTCTGACACGTCTCCTTCACGCCACAACATTTTCCGGCAGGACAAGATGCTTCCCGACCAGATGCTTTCCATCGCCCCCAGCTACCTTCTGTACTACCTTCCCCTGATCATCGCCATCGCGTTTGTTTTCGGTGGAACACGCCATGAAAATACAACGTTGATTCTGCAGCACACATGGCAAACAGGCCGTTGGATTACCGGATTCATGGCGGTCATTTTCATCGTAATCTGCATTCTTGATTGGCTGATGTAAGCACCATCAACTGCCGCCAGCCCCCTGCAACTTCACACAACAACTCCCCTTACCCCCAGTGGCATGTCCTCGGCGTGGTAAACAACGGCCACTGCCTGAATAAACCAAACGATTCGAATCAGCCCGTCACCCGGGGACACCTGCACACTCAGTCAGAAGACAGAACACACATTTTCGCCAAGCTTTGAACTTGAACAACGGCATGCTTCTGGCCACGATGATTGGCTGGCGGACGCCCCAGACATGGGGCCATGATGCCCGACCCTGACAAGTGGTGCTCGGTTCGTTTAAAAACTGATTCCCATGCCAGGTCCGCTAACCAACGTAACACCTTCACTACCAACTGTTTGACGGCGAAAGCCTGTTCATTCCCTCTCATACATACTGAATTTCATGCGAGTCCTGACTCTTGGTGCTGGAACAGTTGGCCGTTGGGTTGCAGACATGCTTTGCAGACGCGGACATAGCGTTACCGTTGTCGACAGCAACGCAGCCAATGTCCAACGCATTAACAACGAACTGGATGTCAAAGCGATCGTTGGCAGTGCATCCCGAAGCACTGTCTTGTTTCAAGCCGAAGTCAGTTCTGCGGACATGTGCCTTGCAGTCACTGGTGACGATGAGGTCAACATTGTCGCGGCCAGCATGGCAAAAGAGTTAGGTGCACGCCGCAGCATTGCCCGCGTGTATGCGCCTGCATTTCATGATCTAAGCACGTTTGATTACCAACGGCACTTCAACATTGACAGTCTGCTGAGTCTGGAGCAGCTTTCGGCATTCGAGTTGGCGCGTGCGATCCGGAATCCCGATGCCATTCCATTGGAACACTTTGCTCGCGGTCAACTGGAGGTTTATGAAGTCGAAGTCGATGGCAAATCCGTCAGTGCGGGACACAAGTTGCGGGACCTGAAAATATCCGGGGCTGTACGGATCGGATCAATTGCCCGTGAGGGACGCATGTGGATCGCCAGCGGCGAAGACGAATTACATGGTGGTGACCGCGTCAGCCTGATAGGTGCACCTGAGGTCGTTACTAAAACAAGAAGCATGTTTGTTTCCGAATCAGACTTGCACCTCAAACAGCGTGTAATGATCGCGGGTGGCGGTGAAACTGGTTATCACCTTGCCGACTCGCTTAGCCGCCGTGATTATCGGATTGTGTTATTGGAACGTGATCAGGAGCATTGCAACCGACTGGCAAAACTGTTGCCCGGCGTAACCGTCATTCACGCTAATGCCAATCGTCGCAGCGTGCTGGAAGACGAGGGTGGCGGAACAGTTGACTACTTCGTCGCCTGCACGGGGAGCGATGAGAGCAACATTATGGCAGGCGTGGAAGCCAGAGAACTGGGTGCAGCACGAGTGATGTGTGTGGTTGGACGTCCTGACTATGCCAACGTGGTCGGCAAACTGGGCATTGATCGTGCTGTCAGTGAACGGGATGTTGCAGCCCGACAAATTCTGGGTTTTTTAAATGAGGGCGCCATCATCAGCCAAAGTCGCATTCCAAATGGCAGCATCGGGATCTACGAACTGGAAGTATCAGAGGGCACACAAGTCACTCAAGCGACTCTGGCCGAGCTGCCTCTTTCCGGTCGCTGTCTGATTGCTGCTGTGGAACGCGACGGCTTTGTTCGTGTCCCAACCGCCAATGACACCCTTCAACCAGGCGATGTTGCAGTCGCTTTGATTGATCAACCAGCAGCCAAAGAAAGCCTGGCATTGTTTAACTCATGACGGTAACAGTTTGGGCCGATGTCGGCGGAACCTTCACTGACTGCATCGTCGTTGACGGGTCAACACGATACCACACCAAGGTACTGAGCAGCGGTTTGATCCGCGGCAAGATTGAGGCATGGATCACCGGCGACAGCTTCAAAGCAAGCGAACTTGCCGGACACGACATTCCCGGGTTCTGGAACCGGGCTTTCGTATCCATGCTTGACCCTAATGGGAATCGGCGCCCACTTGGGAAGATCACCAGTCATGAAAACGGGATACTGACCTTCGTCGAAAAAATGTCCGGGAAGTCCAGACAACCAAACTCCAGCGGACTCACTGGGACAGCCTCGGATGGCGACCGGGTCGACGTCATCGGTCAGGACTCGATCATTGAGCTCGACGCCAATCTTGAAGCGCCAGTTCTAGCAACCCGACTGTTGCTCGGTATTCCCTTGGGTACTCCGCTCCCCCCCTTGGATGTCCGACTGGGTACGACACGCGGCACGAACGCGCTGTTGACGCGTGGTGGCGCGAAGGCGGCAGTTCTGGTAACGAAAGGCTTTGTTGACCTCCTTCGAATCGGTGAACAGGACCGGCCTCAACTTTTCTCACTCGCCATTCAGAAGCATCAGCCACTCACAGACCGTGTGCTGGAAATTGATGAACGGCTCGATGCCAGTGGATCAATTCTGCAGACAATGGACACTGATTCGGTGACTGCGGTGCTTGCAAAACTTAAAAGTGATGGAATCGATTCACTTGCAATCTGTCTTCTGCATTCCCACATCAATGATGAGCATGAACGGCAGATCGAAGCGTTGGCCAGAGAGGCAGGATTCCAGAACATCTCACGCTCCAGTGAAGTTGCACCACTAATCAAGTATGTGTCGCGGACAGAAACTACCGTTCTGGATGCTTATCTGAATCCAATTCTGTCTGGCTATGTAGCGAAAGTATGGCAACAGTTTGGTGGTTCCTCACAATGTCGCCTACGTCTGATGACCAGCAATGGCAAACTGGTATCACCGACGGCGTTCCGGGGTCGAGATAGCATCCTGTCAGGCCCTGCTGGAGGAGTTGTCGCTCTGGGTCACGTTGCGGAGCGTGGAAACGCTGGAAATGCGATTGGCCTGGACATGGGTGGCACCAGCACGGATGTCAGTCGATACGAAGGCCGAGTTGGACGACGCTATGAGTCGCTTGTCGCAGGCGTGCGTGTCATGACAGCCATGATGGACATCGAAACGGTAGCGGCAGGGGGCGGATCGATCTGCCATTACAACTCTGAACAGCGACTCGCTGTTGGACCCGAAAGTGCGGGTGCCAATCCCGGTCCTGCCTGCTACGGACGAGGCGGTCCACTCACGGTTACCGATGTCAATTTGTTACTGGGTAGAGTGCCGGAGGATCGGTTTCCCTTTCCCTTGAATCGCCAAGCAGCCAGAGAAGCTTTGCAGTCAGTCCTGCAACAAATACCTGAAAACAAGAGGCTGGCTTCTACCGAGCAATTGGCAGAAGGTTTTTTTTCGATCGCCGTGACGCACATGGCCGAAGCTGTACGTACCGTGAGTACTGCGCAGGGAAGCGATGTTCGGAACATGGTATTGGTCGGCTTTGGCGGTGCTGCAGGCCAACACCTGTGCCGAGTTGCCAGCGTTCTGGGCATGAAGCGAATACTCGATCATCCCGACGCAGGAATGCTCAGCGCTTTGGGAATGGGCCTGGCTGATCAGGGTCAAGTTGTGACACAGGGGATTTATGAATTACTCGAAAATCTCTCGCCAGAATCGATTCGTGCAACGGCAACAAGATTGACTCACGAGGTCGAACAACAACTCGAAGATGAACTTGAACCAGGCCAGCAGCTGAATCATGTTCTCGAAGCTGATCTACGATACTGGGGGACCGAAGCCTCCTTAAGCGTCCCTCTTTACCCTGCCGAAACACTGCTGGAAAGATTCCATCAAAAGCACAAGAAAATCTTTGGCTACATTCAAGCTGAACGTGCTGTTGAATTGGCAGCACTACGATGTGACTCAACGCTCCAATCTGACAGTGAGCCTTTGTCCGAGCGTCAGACAACTGCCGCAGGCTCAACCGGCGCCACCAGGATGTGGCACGAAGGTCAGTGGGTGGAGGCAATGCAGATTGATCGCGAATCTCTTCCTGCAGACAGAATCATTATGGGCCCGGCAATGATCGTCGGCGCTCACTCCACACTTGTTGTGGAACCGGGGTGGCAAGCCAGCAAGATCCAAGACGGAATTCTGGAGGTCACGTGCAGTAACACGGGCGAAAAAAGGAGTGATGCCCCACTAAAAACCGAGGAGCAAACAATCACATCAGACCCAATTCTGGTGGAAGTGATCGCCCGACGATTGCAAGGAATTGCTGACGCAATGGGTGAGGTCCTGCGAAGAACAGCAATCAGTGTCAACGTGAAAGAGCGCCGTGATTACAGTTGTGCGGTGTTTCGGCACGATGGCTCTCTGATTGCCAACGCACCTCACGTGCCCGTTCATCTTGGAGCCATGGGGCATACAGTGCGACAAGTCATGCAACAGTTTCCAGACATGTCTCCTCACGACTGCTATCTCAGCAACGACCCGTATGCGGGTGGGTCACACCTTCCGGACGTGACTACGATTACGCCAGTTTTCTGTGACCCTGAAAAAACAAGTGGCTCACCCGATTTCTACGTTGCCTCACGCGCACACCACGCTGAGATAGGTGGACGCACACCTGGTTCGATGCCGCCCAACGCCACATCGCTGGCAGAAGAAGGTGTCGTGATTCGCAACTTCGCGCTGGTGAAGTCAGGTAATAACCATGAGGTCGACCTGAAGCGAATGCTTTCTACAGGGCGTTATCCATCACGATGCGTACCTGAAAATCTGGCAGACATTGCCGCGCAACAGGCAGCAGGTGCCCATGGTGTCCGAGCAATGACAGAACTGGCTAAACAGTACTCCGTCAAAACCATTGACACGTTCATGGGCCAAATTCTGAAACTCGCCGGTGATTCCATGCAGCGTTGGATACAGACGCTTCATGACGGCCCGATGAGTTTCAAAGACCATCTAGATGATGGCAGCCACATTGCTGTTACCATTGAACGGAACGGGAATCACCTTGACGTCAGTTTTGATACCTCACCGGTCCATCCGCATGGATTCAATGCAACACCAGCTATCGTGACAGCGGCTACTCTGTACGTCCTACGCTGCGTTTCTGGTTCCGACTTACCGCTTTGTGACGGTGTGCTGCGAGACGTGACCATCCAGATTCCCGAGGGCATGCTTGATCCGCCACATCACGCGGATCCCGCAAGGTGTGCTGCGGTCGTGGCTGGAAACGTCGAAACAAGCCAGAGAATCGTCGATGTACTGTTGGGTGCCCTGGGTGTCGCCGCTGCCTCGCAAGGCACGATGAATAACGTGTTGATTGGTGACCCGACCTTTGGTTATTACGAAACCATTGGGGGAGGAAGCGGCGCCACAGCAACACAACCGGGCGCGGACGCGGTACATACTCACATGACCAATACCCGCATTACCGATCCTGAAATTCTGGAATCAAGATTGCCTGTACGTCTTAGACGCTTTTCCATTCGGCGTGATAGTGGTGGATCAGGACACCATCGTGGTGGAGATGGCATGATCCGGGAGTTCGAGTTCTTGAAACCTCTCGTCATCTCACTACTCACTGGACGACGCACCTTCGGCCCCTATGGTGCGTCCGGTGGACAGTCAGGGAAGGCTGGAGAAAACCTGCTCGTACATCAGGGAAAAACCGAATCGCTGGCTGCTACTGCCTCTCTTTCGGTGGTCGCTGGTGATCGACTGATCATTAAGACACCGGGTGGCGGTGGCTGGGGCGAGACATCCGTCTGAGGCTATACCCGGCAAAAAAATGCAGTTTGAAACTGCCTGAACCAGTTGAACCTGTGCCATTAAACAGGCAATCCAATCCATCGCATCGGACCGTCAATCTCTCGTCACAAAGTAATTCAGCAACGCGAACGGAATTCGCCCTGTCGTTCTACATGCTGCAGGTCTCGGTTTTTACCGATTTTATGCTTTGTCCCTCCATCACCTCCAGTGAGCCCTTGTTTGTTAGCTTCTCGTTTTCCGAAGGTGGTAAAGGGCGGTAGAATAGTAGTGTGCGATTACACCTTGGCATTTTCCTTCTATTTTCCCCCACATCTCAGTTGTCACTGACACATGCTCAATCGGCCCCAACTCGTTACCGTGACGCTGCTGACTGGCTTGAGTCTTACGTTCCTTCCCACGTTGATGCCATGTTCGGTTGCAGAGAGTATTGGTCAAAATAATTCACCCGACTTCTCGAAGGAAATCCGCCCAATCCTTTCGGATCACTGTTTTGCCTGCCATGGCCCAGACGAGCAGACACGAGAAGCTGACCTGCGACTTGATACCGCGGAAGGTCTGGCAAGCGTTATAATCCCAGGCGATGCATCCAAGAGCGAATTGCTATCACGAGTCAACTCCAAGCATGCTGACCTGTTAATGCCACCGCCAGAGTTTCACAAACCTCTGGCCTCAGCACAGCGTGAACGTCTGGAACGGTGGATTGAATCGGGAGCCAAGATTGAGCAGCATTGGTCTTTTCGAACTCCTGTGCAGCCTGAACTTCCAGCTCATGTGTCCGAGGACAGCTCTTCTGCTGCGATCGACTACCTGATCAACCAGCGTGCCCGGACAGCTGGCTTGGAACTGAATCCAAGAGCAGAACGTCGCACATTGATCCGCCGAGTCAGCTTGGACCTCACTGGACTGCCCCCAACCCGCGAACAGGTTGCGGCGTTTCTAGCCGATAAGTCACCAAACGCGTATGAACGAGTGGTAGATCGACTACTGGGCTCTGCAGAATTTGGCAGACATGTAGGACGTTATTGGCTAGACCTCGTCCGCTATGCCGACACACATGGCTTACATCTCGACAACTACCGCGAGATGTGGCCTTATCGCGACTGGGTAATTCAGGCGATCAATGACAACATGCCCTTCGATGAGTTCATGACTCAACAGCTTGCAGGTGACTTGATTCCCGATGCGACGCAATCACAAAAAATTGCAAGTGGTTTCAACCGGTTGAATGTCACCACCGGTGAGGGTGGCTCCATTTATGATGAGGTTTTTACACGAAATGTGATCGATCGCACCGATGCATTCGGAACCATCTTTCTTGGCCTCACCACAGGTTGTGCAGTATGTCACGACCACAAATTTGATCCTATCTCGATGGAGGATTACTACTCACTGTTTTCCTATTTCAACAGCCTGGACGGTCGGGCATTGGATGCGAATATCAAGAACCCTGCACCGTCAATTCCAGTCCCCACAGAGGAACAGCACCAACAGATCGGTGACTTCAGTGAAACGCTGGTTGACCTGCAACAGAGAATGGTCAAGCCAATTGAGAGCGTGGACGCAGCTCAGCGGGCTTGGGAAGAGGCGTTGGTCAAAGGAGTCGAACCCAAGACTGAAAGGTTGATCCCTACCAGTGTTGATTCTGAATCCGGCACCGAGATGACCACTCGCGAGGATGGCTCGTTTGAATTCACTGGCACACCCGTGGCCAAAGAAACCATCGTGATCGTTGCGCCCTTAACGTCTGGAACGCAATGGCAAACCCTGCATCTTGAAGCCTTGGTGGATGAGACGAACAATCGTGTAGGTAGCTCAGACAATGGCAATGCCGTCTTGTCAGAAATCATTGTAGAAATCACCGATGACTTGCTCGAAGGTCAATGGCTAAAAGTGCCGATCACCTACGGCTTCGCTGACTTCGAACAAACTGATGGTTCTTTCAGTATCCGTCAAGCTTTCGATACCAAGATTGATGACAGCACTGGCTGGGCTGTGGGTGGACACCAGAAAACGGGTGGAAGATCAGCCTGGTTTGTAATTCCCTCGCTGATGGCCGAAGGCAATCATGCAAAAGTTCGCGTTCGTTTACACTATCAATCCAAATTTGCAGCACATCATTTGCGACGTGTACGTCTTTCAGTAAGCGATGCCAGTCCAAGAGTTCCTGCTGACCAGCGGATCACCCTCAGTCCGGTTTCGGCGGTAGGCCCTTTCACTGTGGAAAACGCAATCGCCGCATACGGCCGCAAGTATGCGTCACAACAGGCCGAGTTCAGAGCTGACGAAGTCTTCAACCATGAGGACCGGCCTTACCAATGGCAGGAACGCGTAGACCTGACGGAAGTACAGATTCAGAATCTTCCCACAGTTCAAGATCGCAGCACCGTGATGATACTGCACCAGCGTTTATCGGCACCCAAAGCAACAAAAATCACCTTGTTGCTTGGGACTGACGGTGGCCATGTAATCTACCTGAACGGAAAACAGATTGCCATTTCAAAGGAAAACCACAAGCTCAATCCACTCGCGATGGAATATGAGTTGGATCTCAAGCAGGGTGATAATGATCTTTATTTCAAGGTGGTGAATTACAGCCCACCTTCGCGTCTTACCTTTGCTTTCCGTTCACCTGCCATCAACACTCCGCGTCAGTTGAATCAACTACTGAATGTCGCGGAAGAAGATCGTAGCGAAGAAGATCGCGCTTCACTGATGAACTTCTACCGAAAATTACATTGCTTGCACCCTGACTGGCTCGCATTGGTGGATCAGGAAAAGGGAGTTCGCAAAGCTTTGAAGAAACTGAATGACAGCGTATCAACGACGCTAGTCTGGAAAGAACTGGCGAAACCCCGACAGTCCCATGTGCTGGTTCGCGGGCAGTATGATCAGCCAGGCAAACCGGTACCCCGAGCGACACCAGCTTTCCTGCCAGCCATGCCCGCTAACGCTCCAGCCAATCGTTTGGGGCTAGCCCAATGGCTGGCATTGGAAAACCATCCTTTGACCGCGCGGGTCGCGGTCAATCGCTATTGGCAACAGATTTTCGGTGTTGGTCTGGTCAAGACCAGTGAAGATTTTGGCAGTCAGGGTGAGCCACCAAGCCACCCGGAGTTGCTTGATTTTCTTGCTGTCGACTTTCAACGCCATGACTGGGATGTCAAACGATTTTTCAAGACGTTGGTAATGACAGATGCATACACGAGATCGTCTCATGTAAGCTCATCAGCACAAAAAACTGATCCTGAAAATCGCTTGCTTGCCCGAGGTTCACGTCATCGTCTGGATGCCGAGGTTCTACGAGATCAGGCTTTATTCGTCGCTGGGCTACTGACTGATCACCCCGGTGGCCCCAGTGTTAAACCTCCACAACCGGACGGATTATGGAAAGCTGTGGGCTACTCAGGCAGCAACACGGTCAGCTTCAAACCTGACAACGGTGACGAAGTTTATCGGCGAAGCGTTTTTACATTCTGGAAACGGACAAGTCCCCCACCGCAAATGTCAACCTTTGACGCACCAAGCCGGGAATCATGCACTGCACGCCGTGAACGAACTAACACACCGTTGCAGGCGTTGCTATTGATGAATGAAACCCAATATGTGGAATCCGCCCAAAAACTCGCGATGCGAGTATTGAACACAGCTGAGCTTCAAAGGCTACCTGAAACGGAGCGGTTGGCTGCCCGAATTAGCTGGCTCTACGAGACAGTCCTGTCACGCCCACCATCGACAACAGAAAAGTCTGAGGTCCAGAGCCTGCTGAGTGATCTGACCGCCTATTACTCAGACCAACCGGCCCTGACTGCAAAGGTATCAAAAAATGCCGATCCTACCGAGGCTGCATGGACGATTTTGGCCAGTACCGTGCTGAATCTGGATGAAGCAGTTTCCAAGTAAATGACACCCGCTACGCACCAAAGTTGACCATTGTTCTTTGAAGTTTCCTCCCATGCATGAAGATCCACGAATCGCCGCTCTCACCCGCCGAGCATTTTTCTCACGCACCTCGTGTGGAATTGGTGCAGCAGCGTTGGCATCGCTGGGAACGGAGGAATCAGGTGCCGCCAGTCGCAAAACGCCGACCGGTGGTTTGGCTGGTTTACCTCATCACCAACCACAAGCTCGTCGTGCAATTTATCTGTTCATGTCCGGGGCACCAAGCCAAATGGACATGTGGGATCATAAACCCAAAATGGCAGATTGGTACGACAAGGATCTCCCCGATTCGATTCGTCAGGGTCAGCGTTTGACAACCATGACCAGTGGGCAGGCAAGATTCCCAATCGCGCCAAGCATTTACAAGTTTGCTCCCCATGGTTCCAGCGGCACCATGGTGAGTGAACTTTTACCGCACATGGCAAAGAAAACAGACCAGATTGCATTGGTCCGCTCGATGTACACCGAAGCGATTAATCACGACCCCGCGATCACCTACATCTGCACGGGAGACCAATTACCAGGGAAAGCCAGTCTCGGCTCATGGCTCAGTTATGGGCTCGGAACTGAAAACGAAAATCTGCCAGCCTTCATGGTCATGACCCCGACATGGAGCGGTCGTAAGCAGGCGCAGGCGTTGTACAACCGATTATGGGGAAGCGGTTTCCTACCCAGCAAGTATCAAGGTGTTGCCCTTCGAAGCAAAGGTGATCAAGTGCTTTACCTTTCAAATCCCGAGGGGGTCGACCCAACCGTACGTCGCCGAATGCTGGATTCGCTCGCCCGTCTGAACCAGGGAACAGCAGAACTGCTGGGTGACCCGGAAACCCACGCCCGCATCGCACAATATGAAATGGCATTCAGAATGCAAACCAGTGTTCCTGAGTTGTCTGATATCAGCGATGAACCTCAGCATGTGCTGGACTTGTACGGACCACAAGTTTCCACTCCAGGAACTTTCGCCAATACGTGCCTGATGGCGAGACGCATGGCCGAACGAGGAGTTCGGTTCACGCAGATCTTTCACCGTGGCTGGGACCAACATGGAGGCATTCCCAAGGACTTACCGAATCAATGCCGCGATGTTGATCAGCCATCAGCAGGTCTGCTTACCGACCTCCGCCAACGCGGGATGCTGGATGACACACTTGTGGTCTGGGGCGGAGAATTTGGACGCACAATCTACTGCCAGGGGCCGTTGAGCAAAACCAGTTACGGCCGCGATCATCACCCGAAATGTTTTTCTATCTGGATGGCAGGTGGCGGTGTACAGGGTGGTGTCGTACATGGGGAAACTGACGAATTCAGTTACAATATTGTGAAAGATCCGGTACATGTCCGCGACCTGAATGCAACCATCCTGCATTTGATGGGGATTGACCATGACCGTTTCCGCTATCCCTTCAAAGGGCTCGACCAACGCCTCACCGGTGTTGAAGAATGTCGGGTTGTGAAAGAAATTCTTTCCTGACACGTCGGCAATCGCGAAGCCCAGTGTCTTACCTGTCAGTTCATCACTAAGAAAAACAATGAATCCCTTTATGCTCAGGCGGTGCCTGCAACTGACAGTTCTACTGACACTGTTCAGTGTTCCAGCCCAGCTGTTGGCACAAGGTAAGAAGCCAGAAGACCTGGACCGCCCCAATGTGCTGTTCATCTTCCTGGACGACTACGGATGGCGGGATTGTGGATTTATGGGTTCCGACTATTACGAGACGCCAAATCTGGATGCCTTGGCAAAGTCAGGAATGATCTTCACGAATGCCTATTCTGCATCAGCCAATTGCGCACCAGCACGAGCCTGTTTGCTATCTGGTCAATACACACCTCGCCATGAAATTTACAACGTAGGCACGTCACGTCGAGGCAAACCGAATTTTGGCAAATGGATGCATGTTCCCGGAACGGATACGTTGCCGAAGGGAATACGTACGTGGGCCCATCAGATACAGGCAGCCGGCTACCGCACCGGGACAATTGGAAAGTGGCATCTGAGTGATGACCCGCTTCCCTACGGTTTCGATTTCAACTTTGCAGGTACGCACAGCGGAAGCCCACCACAGGGTTACTACCCACCCCATCCCAAAGCACCTGGACTGAAGAACGCTCCCTCTGACGAGTACCTTACGGATCGTTTGACAGATGAAGCGATCGGCTTCATTGATCGCAACCACAAGCGACCGTGGTTCCTGTACCTGACACACTTTGCCGTGCACACGCCGTTGCAAGGCAAGCCTGATCTGGTGGCAAAGTACAATGCGAAACCCAAGGGAGAGCTTCATTCCCACGCTGTCATGGCTGCAATGATTGAGAGTGTGGATACTGGTGTGGGACGCATCATGGACAAGCTTGAAGAGACCGGATTGAAAGAGAACACGGTCATCTTTTTCTCATCTGACAACGGAGGATACGGTCCCGCAACATCCATGACTCCACTCAAAGGCTACAAGGGCACCTATTACGAAGGTGGCATCAGAGAGCCGATGTTCGTGACATGGCCCGGAGTGATTGCTGCTGGCAGCCGGTCCGATGAGCCCGTTATCAATGTTGATTTCTATCCAACTTTTTGTGAGATCACCAAGGCTGAGCTACCTGAGGATCAAACGCGTGACGGAGTGAGTCTGCTGCCAATTTTGCTGCAAAACAAAACCGCCCTGGAGGACCGCGCCTTATTCTGGCATTTCCCGGCTTATCTGCAGAGTTATCAGCGGATCGATGGGCAACGGGATCTACTGTATCGAAGTCGTCCCTGTAGCATCATTCGACATGGTCGCTGGAAACTTCATCAGTATTTCGAGGATGGAGCGATTGAGCTTTATGACCTCAAAAATGACATCGGTGAATCACAGGATCTGTCCAACAGGAATCCGGAAAAGGCCAAGGAACTGCTTTCGGAATTACGCACGTGGCAACGCGAGACCAACGCACCGCTTCCCACACAGCGCAACCCGCGTTACGATCCCGCTGCCGAGTCCGAAGCATTACAGAAACTGCAACGTCAGCAACGCAGGAAAAAATGACTACGAACCGCACCGCTTCATTGTGTGGTCGAGAGTTCGCTGTTTGAAACCACTCGTATTTCAAGAACCTCGATTACCCACCGCCGCTAGCTTTCAAGCACCTGAGCAACTGCTGAACAGAGTTGCTCCATGCTGTTTTCATTCATCCCAGCGACGTTGATACGACCACTCCCAACGATGTAGATGCTGTGTTCATTCTTGAGTTGGTCAACTTGCATCTTATTCAGGCCGCTGTAGGAAAACATTCCATTCTGTGGCAACAGAAATGAAAAATCGTGTCCCGAACCACTGGTCTTCATGGTTTCGACAA
Organism: Planctomycetota bacterium; assembly: GCA_029977825.1. Classification (GTDB taxonomy): domain Bacteria; phylum Planctomycetota; class Planctomycetia; order Pirellulales; family Pirellulaceae; genus Rubripirellula. Next base: position 34,066 of record JAPOKD010000001.1, read on the forward strand.
ACTGGTTTCGCAACTGCTGAATTCGATCACGCATCGCGGCAAGCTCTGCGTGCCAACTTGCCGTCAGAACTTCATCACTGAGAATGGTAGAAACGATTGCAGCCCCATGACGAGGTGGGTTGCTGTAGTTGCAGCGAACTACTTTCTTTAACTGACTCATCGACGCCTTTGCTGCAGAATCATCTGCAGCGATGAGGGTCAATCCACCAACGCGTTCGCTGTACAAACCAAAATTTTTCGAGAATGAATTGCACACGATTGCTTCTTCATTTTCTTTCAGGATCGCATGAATACTGGCGGTATCTTCCTGCAACCCTTTTCCAAACCCCTGATACGCAAAGTCAATCACAGGCAACAGGTTTCTGGAGGCTAGCACTTTGGCGATTTCGGTCCACTGCTCAGGAGTGGGATCGATGCCGGTTGGATTGTGACAGCAAGCGTGCAACAGAACTGCTTCGCCAGGTTTCGCCTTGGATTGCAAATCATCGATCATTCCTTCGATATCAAACGAAGTTCGATCAGCTGACAGATACCGATAGGATTCCATGGGCACGCCTTCCGAGGCGAATACCGGGAGGTGATTAGCCCACGTCGGGCTGGGAGTCCACAAGCGAATGGGAGCCAGTTGACTTGCGAGAAAACCGGCGGCAATTCGCAACCCCCCCGTCCCGCCGGGTGTCTGCAAGGTGGCTAAGCGAGATCGATCAATCGTGTCACCAAAAATCAGATCCCCAACTTGCGAACAATACTCAGGTACGCCACTGATGGGTAAATAACCCTTCGTAACCTCGCCCTGAACCAATTGCCGCTCTGCTTCTTTAACACACTCAAGAATAGGAGTCTTTCCGGTAGCGTCCTTGTAAACACCAACGCTGAGGTTCATTTTGTTAGGACTGGGGTCAGCAACAAACGCCTCAGTCAGACCCAAAATTGCATCGGGTGGAGCCGTAGTGATCGAGCCAAAACGGGAGATTTTTGGTGACTTTGCAGATTCGGTCATGACAATCAGCAGTAAAAAATGACAGGAAGGCCATCCAGGCAACAGTAACGAGCCTGAAATCGTAATCAACAAATGCCAAATCGACCATTGACCATCAAAAATGACCTGAACACACTGGCCCGCTTTCCTCAGGCTGAAGATCCTTGGAAGCTTCTGGAGACGTTGAACAGGATGCGGGACACTCCTCACTGGGGTCGAATTTGTCTTGAGCATCCTCTTACTCTGGTGCAATCCCGCCCACCCATTGAGAACTCAAGCTCTGAAAATCCAATGTCTGAAAACTGTGTCGAAGACTGAAAAATGCGGGAGCCGATGCCAGCATGAGTAAAACAGACTGGATTGTCGTGGGCGGCGGGTCGGCAGGTTGTGTTGTCGCAGCTCGTCTTGCTGATCCAAACGGGTCGCGGTGTGGCAACGTCACCATCCTTGAACCACCCACAAACGCCGCGCGACGAGTCGATCGCGAACGACCTGCCAAGTGGTTGAATCTGCTGGGTTCGAGTGAGGACTGGAAGCTGACAACGTCAGAAAATCCTCAGCTCGCCAATCGAGCCCTTCGTTGGCCGCGAGGCAGAGGTCTGGGTGGCAGCAGCCGCATCAATGCGATGATCTGGTTTCCTCCGACTTGCAAAGACTTGCAGATGTTGGTCAACGCAAGTGGTGGTGCATGGAATTTGGCGGAGCTGCAGCAGGATTTAAATGACTTGACTGAACTGACTCGTCCTGAACAACCCGCATGGCAAAGCGAAGCAAGCCAACGCTTTCTCGATGCAGCAAAGCAGTTTGGTGCCGGCGCCGCTTGGACCTACATGCGGCTGAACCGATCAGGTCGTCGCTGGAACCCCGCCAGACTGTTCAATGAAACCCAAGCTGGCGGCTGCATTGAAGTCCAACGCACAACAGTAAACCGCCTGATCTGCAAAGGCGATCGCATCATTGGTGTAGAAACATACGATGACCAAGGAAAGAACGAGATTTTCGCCAACAAAGGTGTCGTCATCTGTGCCGGGGCAATCGCTACCCCGGCCATTCTGATGCGAAGCGGGATCGGGCCCCGTGACCAACTTGAGAAAGCAGGGATTGAAGTATGCCTTGAATCAGAGCAAGTCGGTCAAGGCCTGCAGGATCACCTGATCATGCCAATGATCTTTCAAGTCAGGTCGGGACGATTTCCCCCCCATCCTTCCGTTCAGGATATCGCGAGATGGCAAACGATGGGCACTGGTCCACTTGCTTCCAATCTGGCAGAGTGCGGAGGCTTATTCATGCAGGACTCTGTCCAAATCCACGTGACTCCTACGCATTACCTCAGCTACCCAAAACAGGCAGACCAGGCCTACATGACCCTTGGTGTAAATGCGACCCAGCCACAGTCCATGGGGATGTTGCAACTACAGTCCTCTAATCCACAGGTACCGCTGAGCATTCATCCGCACTACCTACAGAACACCAACGACCGCGACGTAACCATCACCGGAATGCGTCTGGTTCGTCGACTTGTTGCAGAAACAGATTTGTCGCGATGGATCGTGACGGAAGCACTGCCTGGTAACAAACGGAAAACCGACCAGGATTTGGGAAGAGCGATCTCCCGCTACTCACGAACTCTCTACCACCCGGCTGGCACCTCACGTTTTGGGGCCACGAATTCATCAGTGGTCACTCCCGAATTTCGACTTAAAGGATTCAGGCAAGCATGGGTAGTCGATGGCAGCATTTTGCCGAGGCTACCTCACGGAAATCCCAATGCAACCATTATGCTGCTAGCTTTCAAAGCAGCGAATAGATTGCGGAAGCTTTTCAGCTGAACCCATCTTGAAGAATTGACGCCAAAACTCTCGTCCTGGTTTTACCCGTCCTGGTTTTGCTTGACCCATCACCACCAGCTTGGTAGGTTCAATCGGTCATGCCCGAGGTCAACGACTCATCTTACTCGGCCGTATCATGCGTTTTGCGGTGCTATTAACGGTATTTTTTCTGCAGGAATCGGCTTTCTATACGATTCCAGCCGCTGAACCTGCAAAACAACCGGCACCAGATTGGCAAGCAGCATTCACTGTTTTATCTGCTGACAATCAAGCCAACAAACTCGTCTTGATGCTAGTAACCAATGATGACGCGTTCCACGATTCAACGATGGCTAAAACGGATCGCAAAGTAGCTGCAGCACAGCCGGCAGACCAAGCTACCTACGGTTGGTGCGCACTTGATTTTCATCAATCTTGCCAAAGGATGCTGAAACTGCGTCCGGATCTGGAAGACAAGATCTCCCTTCAGTCCATCATTGCCGGCACACCATCAGAGCTGTCAGGTGGGAAAGCCAGCGATTCACCGAAGCGTGTTGTACTTTTTGTCTGTGACAATACTTACCACCTGCTTGCTCTTTCGATCGGTATCCCCAATGCGGATGAACTGCTGACGATCATTGAAGACGCTCAAGAAGTCAAAACACTGGGTGAGCTTAATGACATTGCTCCGGATCAGACAACCAACGCTCTTATCGAGCGCAATAA